>JANNRD010000612.1:0-2172 GCA_031401095.1 Acidobacteriota bacterium | reverse complement strand
ACCAGGTCTACCTCGGTCTGGTGAACATCTATCTTGCCGAGCTCTCAATGAGACGCGGACAGCCGGAGAGCGGGCTGGCGAGGGCCCTTGAAGCCGAAAGCCTCTTCGCGGGCCACCGCTTGAAGGCGAAGACTTGCTACGCCCAAATCGTCGCGGCGCGCGCTCTGCTGCTTTCAGGGCGCTGGGAGGAAGCCCAGGCGAAGATTGAAGCCAGCATCACGAGCACGCGCGAGCTTGAGCTCCCCTGGCTCAAGCAACAGTCTCACGAGCTTCTCGGTGACATCCTTCTGGCTGCGGGCGAGACCGCACCCGCGTATGACCAGTTTGTCCGGGCCGTAGCCGTCATCGAGCAAATCCGTAGCGGTATTCGAGTCGATGAGTTTCGCAGCGCCTTCTTTAAGGACAAGCTGCGCGTCTACGAGAAACTGATCGGGATTTGCTTGCAGGAGGGCGGCTCCGAGAAGGATGCGGAGGCTTTTTACTATTTGGAGAGTCAGAAGGCGAGGACGCTGGTCGACCTGCTGCTTAATGAGCTGGAGGTGGTCCCAGCCACTGATAAGGCCGCAGAGACCGATTGGCAGGCCCGCTGGCAGCAGCTGCGCCAGGAACTTCACTGGTTCTACAGCAAGGTGCACCAGCAGGAGGTCACCGAGAAGAGCCAGCCCAACGGCGATCTGACCCTGCTTGATGAGATCCGCCTGCGCGAGCGGGCCCTGGTTGAAGTGGCTCGACTCGTGCAGATGCAGTCGCCCGGGTTCTTCTGGCTGCGCAACGTCTCGGGGATGCTGGTCGAAGAGGTTCGCAGCGCGCTGGCAGAAGATGAGACAGTCATCGAGTACTACTTTGACGGCGAGCATCTGAAGATCTTTGTCGTCGATCATAAGCAACTCGAGGTTGTTCATACCCCATTTCTGCGGAAAGACCTGAAGGAGCTCGTCCTCGAGCTGAAGTTCCAGTTCGAGAAGTTCCACTACTCCCAGAATTATCTCGACGCGCATCGAGAGAGCCTGCTCTACAGCGCCAATGCCTGTCTGAAAGACCTGCACGAGGCACTCTTTGAGCCGGTTGCCGATCTGGTCAAGGGGCAGAAGCTGATTTTCGTGCCCTTCGATTTTCTTCACAATGTGCCATTCCAGGCACTCTTCAATGGCGAGTCGTACGTCATAGATGCGCATGAAGTAGCGTGCGCGCCGAGCGCTCGACTCTTTGGCCTCTGCGCGCGGAAACCAGCTCGGCGGCTTGAGCGTGCCTTGATTATTGGTGCAGCGGACACCATCGCGCCCCAGATCACAGAGGAGATAGATGCGATCTGTGATCTCTTCCCGGACTCTGAGTGCTTTACCGGCGCTGAAGTCGACGAAAAGGTGCTCGCCGAGCACTCTGCAGATCGCGATGTGCTGCATATCGCTTCGCACGCGGTCTTTCGACAGGACAATCCCATGTTCTCGGCTTTCAAACTGGCCGATACGTGGTTCAACTTTTACGACGTCTGTTCACTGCGGTTACCGGCCGCGCTGGTCGTTCTTAGCGGATGCAGTACCGGCGCGAACAAGGTCTATGCAGGTGACGAGATTCTTGGATTGGTGCGAGGCTTTCTGACGGCAGGCGCGGCCTCAATGGTCGTCAGCCTCTGGGCGGTTAACGATCCGGCAACAGCGAAGCTCATGACGGCGTTTTACCAACGCCTCAAGTCCGGGCTCGCGACACGGCAGGCGTTACGTGAGGCAGCGTTGCAGACACGGCACTCTTTTCCACACCCGTACTACTGGGCGCCATTCATCTTGATTGGACGCAGCTGAGTGACCGTTCGCCAACCAGAAGAGCCTTTCAGCGGAGGAATTATGATGAGAACTAGACTAGTCGGGGGCTTGGTTTTGGCAGTCGTGATGGCGACCTTTTTTGGGCTATCGCGCAACAGTGTGGCTCGGGTTAACACCGATCGCAATGACCGGCAGGTGACCGTTCGCCTCAAGCCAGGTGCGACGATCGAGCAACTCAACGATCGCCACGGCACCCGCACCCTCGAACGGATCACCGGGACCGACCACTACCTGGTTGAAATTCCGGCGGGTGCAGATCTTGATGACAAGCTTCAACAGATCGGCGCAGACTCGGGCAGTCTCGGAGCTGGATCGAACTTCATCTATCGACAGCCGGAGATCCTGCAGACGA
>JANNRD010000611.1:0-5234 GCA_031401095.1 Acidobacteriota bacterium | reverse complement strand
CGGCTTCCTTCAGATTCCACCTCGCGATGGACACCCTTGCCGTCCGGCTAACGATTCCCCCTGTCGGGTTCGTAGGAGACTTTCACTCCCAAGTGAGTGCGCCCTGCCGGGCGCACACGAGCAAAGTGAGCCGATAGGACCAGCTCACCGAGGCTCGACCACGACCGGCTGGGTCCACGCCTTACCGCCGTTCGAGTCAATCACCCGCGACCTGACATAGCCCTCGTCGCCCTTGATCTGATAGGTAGCGGAATTCCCGAGTTCTTCCTTTAGTATCCGGCCGCCCTTGCCGATAAACTGTACGCGGTGCCTCGTGAACCGGTCAGCTTTCAGCGTCAGCGTGATTGTCTTGTCGTCAGACTGATAGCTTCGAAGTTCAACGCCGGTCGAGGCATAGAATTCACCGCGTTCCAATGCGTCGAGGATCGCCGGTGAGCTCAGCTTCTCGGCGCTGACATAGACCCATCCTTGGCCGGGTCTGGCCGCATCCCTGGCCCACGGTTGTTTGAACGTGTGCGCATCGTCGACGGCAATACCATAGATCAGCTTTCCGTTACTGAGCAGGAAGTCCCAGACCTCTTCCAGGCTGGGCGAGGCACCGCCACCTTCGTTGTTGACGGTTGGGTGCCCGTTAAAGATCTCGAGGAGTCTCGTCCGCTGTACCTGTCTCAACTCATCCGGAGTCATTGCCCAATGGAAGTTCGGGTGGTTGATGTGGGGAATCCCGGCCGCTTTGCGGATCGCGTCAACATTCCTTTGAATGGTATCGACGACGGAGGTGCCGCCTTGTGGTGGGACAAGAGTTTTGACGTCGAGGCCGTTGATATGAATTGGTTTGCCTCCAAAGTCATCGGTCACCTCCTCACCTCTCATGACGAGAAACTTCTCATCGGCACCGTGCAGTGCGTTGAGGCCGTCGACGCTGGTCAGAAAGTTATGATCAGTGAGAGTGAGAAACTGGTAGCCATGCTCCCGGTACCATCGGACCACCTCGTCGGGGGTCGAGTCTCCGTCGCTGTTCAAGGTATGTGTATGGGTATTGCCCTTATACCACCTGGTCATGAGAACCGGTCGCTGCGCTGTTCCCTGCCCGGGTGTTTGACCTGGGTCCCGGTGCCCTTCAACCCTCAGACTGGCGAAGAGTAAGGCGAGTAACAGGAAAACGAGGAGATATCTTCTCATGACGCGAGTCCTTTGGTTGGTGCGAGTCTTTTCGTTGTCGTGGTGCAGTGTGGCCACGAGAGTGTCGCGCAGAGGATTCATGACTCACTTCCGCCCTCAAAGGCAAGGCTTCCTGGCGAGGCTCTTGAGTCCAGGGCCAAATAAGAGAGGGCGACGGTTTGTGACCATCGCCCTCTCCTCGGCTTTGCCGCTGGCAGCTTCTTCTTAGAAGTCGCCCATACCGCCACCTGGAGGCCCACCGGCAGGAGCCTTCCTGTCCTCAGGAAGCTCCGAGATCAGGGCCTCTGTCGTGAGCATCAATGAAGCAATCGAGGCCGCATTCTGGAGCGCAGTGCGGGCTACCTTGGCAGGGTCAATGACACCGGCCTTGACCAGATCCTCGTACTCCTCAGTTTCAGCGTTGAACCCGAAGTTCTCGGCCTTCTCGTTCTTGACTCGCTCGACGATGACCGCGCCTTCGCAACCAGCGTTCTGCGCAATCTGACGCAGTGGCTCTTCCAACGCGCGCTTGACGATGTTGACGCCGATCTGCTCGTCCTCATCGCTCAGCTTGAGACTCTCGAGCGCACGCGCCGCGCGCACGAGGGTCACACCACCACCGGGAACGATCCCCTCTTCAACTGCTGCACGCGTGGCGTGCATTGCGTCCTCCACACGAGCCTTCTTCTCCTTCAGCTCGGTCTCAGTGGCAGCACCAACCTTGATCACCGCGACTCCGCCAACCAGCTTCGCGAGGCGCTCCTGGAGCTTCTCACGGTCATAGTCTGAGGTGGTCTCCTCGACCTGACGTCGAATGGCTGCGACGCGGCCCTGGATGTCGCCGGATTTGCCCGCGCCCTCGACGATCGTCGTGTTGTCCTTGTCGACGGTCAGCTTCTTGGCGCGTCCGAGATCCTCAAGCTTGACATTCTCGAGCTTGATGCCAAGGTCCTCGCTGATCAGTCTGCCGCCCGTGAGGATGCCGATGTCCTCAAGCATGGCTTTGCGACGGTCACCAAAACCTGGGGCCTTGACGGCAGCAACCTGCAGGGTCCCGCGCAGTTTATTGACGACGAGCGTTGCGAGTGCCTCACCCTCAACATCCTCGGCAACAATCAACAGCGGCTTGCCCAGCTTGGCCACCTGCTCGAGCAGCGGGAGCAGGTCCTTCATCGAGCTGATCTTTTTCTCGTGAAGAAGAATCAGCACATTCTCGAGAACAACTTCCATGCGCTCGGGATCAGTCACGAAGTAAGGTGACAGATAACCACGATCGAACTGCATTCCTTCGACCACCTCGAGTGAGGTCTCGAGTGACTTCGACTCCTCGACTGTGATCACCCCGTCTTTGCCAACCTTCTTCATGGCTTCGGCAATGATGTTGCCGATGGTCAGGTCGCCATTGGCCGAGACTGTGCCGACCTGCGCGATTGCGTCGCCCTTGACCGGCTTGGCCATCGTCCTGATTGCTTCGACAGCCCTCTCGACAGCCTTCTCAATCCCACGCTTGAGCGCCATTGGGTTGGCACCGGCGGCAACGGTCTTGACGCCTTCGCGGAAGATCGCCTGCGCGAGCACGGTCGCCGTTGTCGTTCCGTCACCTGCAACGTCAGACGTCTTGGATGCGACTTCGCGAACCATTTGCGCGCCCATGTTCTCAAGTGGATCCTTGAGCTCGATCTCTTTGGCCACCGTGACGCCATCCTTGGTGATGGTCGGTGAACCGAACTTCTTGTCGATGACGACATTTCGGCCCTTGGGGCCGAGCGTGATCTTGACGGCGTCGGCGAGCTGGTTGACGCCTCTCAGGATCGCCTGACGCGACTCCTCGCCGTGAATTACTTGCTTTGCCATTTTCTTGTCTCCTGTTCGAAAAACTGAATCCGGTGCTGGGTCGACCTCGCGGGAGAGTTGCTCCAACCAGATCGCCAGACCGTAGCTTTACTTGTTGCCCTTAGCCTTCGTCGCGCCCTGGATAACCCCGAGGACATCGTCTTCTCGAAGGATTAGATACTCGTCGCCATCAAGCTTGATCTCGGTCCCGGCATACTTGCCGAAGAGAACGCGATCACCAGCCTTGACATCGAGCTCAACCTTGTTGCCGTTATCGAGAATCCTGCCATTGCCAACCGCAATGACCTCACCCTCCTGCGGCTTTTCCTTGGCCGTATCCGGGATGAAAATACCACCCCGGACCTGTTCTGACTCCTCTATTCGTCGCACAATAATGCGATCTCGAAGCGGACGGATTGACGTTGCCATGTTCTAAATTCTCCTCTCACAGTGTCTATAAACAATTGATGTGTAGTGGCTTACCCCACCAGCCCATCTCCCTATATCAAGACTAGCACTCGCTGGCAGGGAGTGCTAATTATAGTAACGGCAGGGGCGGGTGTCAACAGGCAGGTGGGCAGCGGGCGGATGAGCGGCTCGGACAAGGGTTTTTCGCGGTTTTCGCGGCAGCGTCGGAGATCATCGGGTTGTGGTGATTTGGCTCTGGTGATCGGGTTCTGGTTGACCAAACGGAGTCCACTGGATAACCTAGCGGTTCGGTGATGCCATTTCGTTGATCACTGGAATCCAGGCAAACTATTTCGCAGTCTGAAACGGAGTCATATGAAACGAAGCACTCTCATTGTCCTGCTGGTCGCCGCGATCGGAGCGATCATGGTCTATTACCTTGAGATAAAGGACGCAAAGCCGCGCGACGAGCAACCCGAGTCGAGTAAACCCGCCTTCACCATCAAGCGTGAGGAGCTCGCCAGCGTTGCGATCACGCGGTCCGGTGAGACCGTCCTCCTCGAACAACAGGAGGGGAAATGGGCCATGACGCAGCCAGTCACCGCATCCGCGAACGAGTCCGTTGTCGATACCCTGATCGGCGACCTTGTCAACGCCCGCATCGAACGGACCATTGTCGCTTCCCCTGACGAGGTCAAGTCCTTCGGTCTTGCCGAGCCATTCGTGACCGTCACGCTCAAATTGAAGTCTGGCACGCAGCACCGCATTAGGCTCGGGTCAAAAGACTTCTCGAATCTTTCGGTCTATGGGTTGATCGATGACGCGCGCGATGTAGTTCTGCTCCCGGCAACTCTCGCGACCAGCGCCGAAAAATCGATCAACGATCTGAGAGACCTCTCAATTCTCGGCGGGCTCTCTCAATTTGATATCTCATCTGTGTCGGTCAAGAACTCGAGTGGCGGCTTTGGTCTCGTCAAGGAGAATTCGGAATGGGTACTCAAGACGCCGAGCCAGAGTGCCGCCGACGAGGCCGAAGTCTCAACCCTGCTCAGCGAGCTGACCAACGCACGGGCAACCGAGGTCGTCAGCGAGAAGGGCGAAGACCTGACCGCCTTTGGTCTCACTCAACCGGCAACGACGGTCATCGCGCGGATCGAGGCCGGGGGCGAGCGTCAGATCAGCCTTGGGGTCAAGACAGACGCCGCCGGCAAAAGCTACTACGCCAAGAGCTCGGATCGCGCTCAGATATTCAAGGTCGAGGCGAGCCTCTTCGAGAAGCTCGATCTCAAACCAGGCCAACTGCGCAGCAAGCAGATACTCAAGATCGATGCCGAGACCCTCACCCGAGTCCAGGTCAAGAACCCGAATGGGACTCTCGTCGCGGAGAAGAATGCCGAAGGCAAGTGGCTGATCAAGGAGCCCCGGGATAACAAGGACAAGGAGGCCCAAAGCGCCAGGCTGTTCGACCCGCTGCAGACGAAGGCAACGGAGGTGGTCGACAAGCCTTCCGCCGCGATTGCCGGCAAGCTCGCTAAACCGGCGGTCGAGGTTCGGCTCACCTCAAAGGATGGGAAGACAACAACGGTCAAGATCTCGGCAGCAGATGGTGATAACGTCTATGTTCGCGTCGATGGACGACCAGAAATATACAAGGCCGGAAAGCAGATCCTCGACGATCTGAGCTTCAAGTTTGGAGATATTGCACTCTGAAGAACCAGGATCGGGCTATCGAGGCAACCCCTCCCGCCCCACTGATGCCTCCACACCGGCATCGCCCTAGTCTCCCGATTCCGACGTATGCGCTCTGACTTCGGGGGGGACCTCACTGACGG
>JANNRD010000610.1:0-7905 GCA_031401095.1 Acidobacteriota bacterium | reverse complement strand
GATTCCGGTGCTGACGAGGGCCGGTTACCGGTGCATCGTGCCGGACCTGATCGGTTTCGGTCGCTCCGACAAGCCGGCGAAGATGGAAACCCACACTTATCAGTTCCATGTCGATGCTGTCACCGCACTGGTCAAGGCTCTTGATCTGCAGAATACGACCTTCTTTGGGCAGGATTGGGGAGGGCTGATCGGGTTGAGAGTTGTCGCGGAGAACGAAGCACGATTCGCGCGTGTAGTCATTTCAAATACCGGGCTGCCGACGGGCGATGGTCCGATTTCGGCATCCTTCATGAGATGGAAACGAATGAGCCAGGGCATGATCGACCGGGGCGAATTCAACGTTGGCGAACTGGTCTCAGGGGGCATCGGGGCGCCGGAACTGGCCGACGCCTATGACGCGCCGTTCCCGGATAACCGATACAAGGCAGGCCCGTTCGTCTTGCCGCAACGTGTGCCTCTGACACTCGACGATCCAGCCAGCGCAGCGAACCTCAAGGCCTGGGAGGTTTTCCGAAGATGGAATAAGCCCTTCCTGACTGCCTTTGGCAACCGCGATGCGATTACTGCCGGAGGCGAAAGGCAGTTCCAGGAGGAAGTGCCGGGAGCCAGGGGACAGCGGCACGTGATCGTTGAAGGCGGCAAACATTTTATCCAGGAGAGTAACGGGAAAGAGCTGGCCAGGATTATTATCAAGTTCATCCATCAATCAAAATCAGCGAGGTGAACGAGAGTTGATTCAACGAGCCAGAATATCGGGCAGTTTGTCATTGTCCGGAGACTGGAATGGAAGGGGAGATCAACTAAGGAATCGCTCAAACCCCAGAAGTCAAAATCGAACGGCTTCCGAGAATCAATTCATGAAAATCATTCCACGTATCTTTATCACTTTTGTCATTGGCCTGGGAATTTTCTGCCAACCCGTGACACGCACAGCGGAGGCCCAGCCACGCAAGCCGAACGTCCTTTTCATCGCGGTGGACGATTTACGGCCTGAATTTGGCGCCTACGGGAGCAAGTACATCCACTCGCCCAACCTGGACCGGCTCGCGAGACAGGGCGTGACGTTTACTGGCGCCTATTGCCAACAGGCAGTTTGCTCGCCGTCGCGTTCCAGTTTGATGACCGGAACGCGGCCAGACACGACGAAGGTCTGGGATCTGGTGACGCACTTTCGTGCGGCGTTGCCTGATGTCGTCACATTGCCGGAACACTTCAAACAGAACGGCTATTTTGTGCAGGGTATGGGCAAGCTCTATCACGGTGGTTACGACGATCCGCAATCGTGGTCAGTGCCGTGGGGCACGCCAGAGGTCGTGACGTACGGATTACCCGAAAACGAGGCAAGGCAGAAAGCGAGTCAGCAGCAGCGACGACAAGAAGGGGGCGGTAATGAAGACGGAGCCAGAGGCCCTGCGTTTGAAGGTGCTGACGTGCCGGACAGTACCTTCCAGGACGGCGCAGTGGCGGAATTGGCGATAGGGCTTGCTTTTTCTTTTGGCCACGACATCTGTTTCTGCCGCGGGACAAGCCAACCTGCCCAACACTATTTTCATCCTCGCGGATGATTATGGCGTCGGCGAGGTCGGCGTTTATGGGGCGGATAATTACAAGACCCCAAACATAGATGCGCTCGCGCGGGGCGGTACGCGCTACACGCATGCGTATACGCCATCGCTGTGCGGCCCCTCGCGTATTACTCCATGTCGCATGTGCATACGGAAATTCTGCCCACGCCTGAGAGCGCCCCGGACAGTAAAGATGTATACGCGGACAACGTGACGTATATGGACAAGCTCGTCGGCAAGCTGGTCGCCGAACTCGAACGTCAGAAGCTGCGCGAGAAAACGTTGATCGTGTTCTTCGGTGACAATGGGACGGCGAACGGGCGGGCGGACCGCGCGACGATTGGCGGTCGTCGTCTCGATGGCGCCAAGGGCTCGATGCTGGAAGGTGGCAGTCTTGAGCCGTTGATAGTCAATTGGCCCGGCGTCACGCCCGCCGGCAGGGTGCGCCAGGATCTGGTTGATTCGACGGACTTCCTTCCGACGTTTGCAGAGCTGGCCGGTGCGAAGCTACCCGAAAGGACAACCCTTGATGGCCACAGTTTCGCTGCCTCGTTGCGTGGCGAGAAAGGGCAAGCGCGCGACTGGGTCTTTCTGCAACTCGCCAACAAGTGGTATACCCGGGATGCCAAGTGGAAGCTGACGCAGGCGGGGGAACTCTTCGATATGACGGACGCTCCGTTTTCTGAAAAGCTCGTCGCTGCCGACACCAAAGAACCCGCGGCAATTGGTGCGCGCAAGCGCCTGCAAGCCGCGCTTGATCAGCTGAATCCCGCTGGCGGTATCGTCGACGATGGGGACGGCTCAGGCAGACACGCCGCAAACCAGAGGAATAGAAAAGTAGACAAATAGGGCGGCTCACCAGAAGCGTAAGTCTGTGCCAGCGCCTTCAACACGAAGGGCGTCAACCGAACGTCAGCGATCCTGGCGCTACACCGAATGGGACGCCGGGCGCAAGGGCGTTGAGCTTTACGATCACGACCACGACCCGCGCGAGTTCAACAATCTGGCGACGGATCAGCGTCACGCAAAGTCGCTGAATCAAATGAAACGGCTGATGCAGACTTTTGTTTCCAAAGCCAACAGGGCGAAGTCATGAGAAGTCTGTTGGCAGGAGCCGTGTGAGGAAGACTATTCAGAAAAGGAAGGGAAGCACGAGCCACACCCGGCAGCCCGGTTGGACTACGCCGCAAGATGTCTGACACACTGGCCAGGAGATTGGTCTCCCAAGGTTGTAATTGAGGGGTTGTTGTGCATAATCCGTCGCTATGCACCGTCAGGACACTGGGGGGAACAAAGGTGCACCGCTTCATTCTTGGCGTTGCGCTGTCGTTGCTGGTTGCGACTGTGACCGCCGCCGATGCCCAACAAGGCGCCGCGACTGCTGAGCAGAAAGCCGCGCCGCGGTTCGCCGATGCGATTGCGGCCTTTCTGACGGAAGACCGGACCAATCCGCCGCCAAAGCACGCTATCCTGTTCATTGGCAGCAGCATCTTCCGGCAATGGAAGAGCTTGAAGGAACAGATGGGGCCGTTGCCGGTTTTCAATCGCGCGTTCGGCGGTTCACGCACTGCCGAAATTCTCTACTACATGGATAAGATCGTGCTGCCCTACGAACCGCAGATCATCGTTTATTATTGCGGCAGCAACGACATCAACGCGAACATCAAACCTGAAGAGATCTACGGAAACTTCAAACAATTCGTCAATCGTGTGCAGGCAAAGCTGCCGCGGACGCAAGTCTTTTTCACCTCGATCAATCGCGCGCCGCAAAAGATGGCTCGCTGGGCGGAGGTGGATGCGGCAAATGCGTTGATCAAAGAGTATTGCGCCGGGGACAAACTGCTTGGCTTTATCGATGTCAATCCAGCGCTCTTCGACAAAGAGAACAAGCCGCGAATGGAGTTGTATCAACCTGACAAACTCCACTTGTTGGAGCCGGCCTATGTCGAATTCGCGGCGATCATCAAGCCGATGATCGAGAATGCGTGGAAGAAAGAATAGCTAACCAAGTTCTCGCGGCGTTTGGAAAATGCTTTGAGACTTTTGCTGCAAGGGAGAAAGAAGATGTTTATCATGAGTCGTGGCGGGATCAAAGGATTGATCACCGTCATTGGGATTCTGGCTTTCAACCTGATTCTCAGTGTCGTCGCATTTGGACAAATCAAGTCCGGCGTTATTACCGGAATGGTCACCGACCCGACTGGCGCGGTGATTCCCGGCGCAACCGTGACGGTCATCAACTCCGAGACCAATGTCGCCGCTACCGCCGTGACTGACACGACGGGCGGTTTCAGCGTGCCGTATTTGCAGCCGGGCACCTACACGGTCAACGTCGAGAAGACGGCTTCAGGCTTTTCGCGGGCGAGCCGCACGGGCGTTGTCTTGTTGACGGCGCAGACCGTCCAAGTCGAGATCAGGTTGCTGGCGGGCGCGACCACCGACACGGTGACGATCACTGCCGACGCCGCCGCCTTGCAGACCGCCAGCGCCACCGTGGGTGGAACCGTCAACGAACGCATCGTGCAGACGCTGCCGAACATTACGCACAACCCGTTTGCGTATGCGGCCCTGCAAGCTGGCATCACGCCGCGCGGGGCCTTCAACAACACGCAGGGTACGACGTCGTTTGGCATTGGTATTGACGGGCGCAGACAGGCTTCGGCCATTGGCATCAACGGTGGCTCGGCCTTTTCCAACGACATCGTACTGGACGGCGTCAGCGTGCAAGGCTCGGCCTGGAACGAGGTCGCCGTGCTGCCGAATCAGGACGCCTTGCAGGAAGTCAAAACGATCACTAACAACTACACCGCGGAGTATGGCCGCGCGCAGGGCGTGGTCATCTTTACGACCAAAGGCGGCAGCAACGAGTTTCACGGTACGGGTTTTTGGCGGATTCGCAATGAAGCGTTGAATGCCAACGGCTTTTCCAACAATGCTCAAGGCATCACCCGCGGGCCATTCAAGTCGCACACGTATGGGGGCACCGCCGGCGGGCGCATCATTCGCGACAAGGCGTTTTTCTTCGCGAGTTATGAGGGCCTCGAGTTTAATCGTAACTACGATTTTTTGAAAACTGTTCCAACGGCAGCAGAACGCATTGGCGATTTCAGCAATACATATGTCAATGTTGGCGGCAAGCCCATACCGCTCAGAGTCTACGATCCTTTCAACGTGACGCGTATCGGCACGACTTCAACGTATAACCGTGTGGCGTTCCCGACCTTCACCGACGCCGCGGGACTGGTGCATACCAGTCCACTCCCGACAGCGCGGCTGAATCCGCAGGGGCTGGCATTGCTCAAGGCTTATCCAATGCCGAACCGCACCCCGGATGACATTTATAACAACAACAATTTCTTCTTTCGCGGACCGCAACAGTTCGGCAAGAACAACATCAACTCGCGCGTCGATTATACCTGGCGTACCCACAGTTTTTACGGGACGGGCGGCATTCAGAAAGGCAGCATCCTGACGCCACGCTCGTGGGGGACGGACAATCAGTTTTACAGCCGCAACGAATTTGTCGGTAATCAGCAGCCGGATAAGAATCCATACGTCTCAATTGGCGACACGTGGTCGCTCAAGCCATCACTCATCGTCGACGTGCGGTTCGGCGTCAACCGCATTCATAGTGATAACGAAGCAGATGTCTTTGACGGCTATGATTACGGCCAATTTGGGATTTCGAAAGAGATTCAGGCACTCAACGTCATTCCCGGCGCACCGCCGACGTTCGCGCCTGGACGAGTCAGCAACCTGCACGAGGGGTCGTTTCTGCACAAACGCGAGCGCCAGACGAATTCAGACCTGAATGGTAGCTTGACGTGGACGCGGGGGCGCTGGACGCACAAGTTTGGCGGTACTTATCGCGTGCTGCTCTCGAATTACACTGATCCACACGATTCGGTGTTGATTGGAACAGGTGCTGAATACACGCGCGCCAACATTAATGCGGCCGGGACCACCTCCGGTCTGACAACTGCTGACGCGTCGTACAACGGGCTGGGGATTGCCTCGATTGCGCTCGGCGCGGGTTTTCTGGAGGTGCGTTCGGGCTTTGCCGTCAAGCTCGCATTGGCGCAGAAATACGGCGCGGTGTACACGCAGAATGACTGGCGCGTGAGTGACCGGTTGACGCTCAATCTCGGTTTGCGCTATGACGTACAGCCGGGCCCGACCGAGCGTTACAACCACATCAGCGCAATTGACCTGGATCAGAAGAATCCCTTTGGGACAGCTGGAAGAATCATCTTCCCTGGCGTCAATGTTGATCGGCGCAATATGTGGCCAACTGAGTGGACGGACTTTGGTCCTCGCCTCGGAGCGGCTTTTCAAGTCTCGCGCTCCTTGGTAGTGCGTGGTGGGTATGGGCTGACGTACGTGCCGTCGAACACGGGCTACAACGATGGCCCTGGATTTTATGGCTCGGGGCCGTTTACGCCTGCGACGGTTTCGACTGGCCTCAATTCGGGAAACAACACGGCGCCTTATGGTGCGACGCCAGCCGGTGCACTGGTCGGAGCCTTCAACTCGTCAGTCGTTAACCCAATCGTGCTTCCGATCGGCGCAAATGAGAGTGATCCGGGAATTTATGGCGGGCTCGTGCGCCGCTTCCCACAGGATTACAAGAACGGCTTCGTCCAGCAGTGGAACGTCTTTCTCGAACAGAAGGTCGGCAACAACCTCGTTGTTTCGGCGGGTTATGTCGGTTCCAAAGGCAGCCGCTTGCAGGTGACATTCATCCCGATCAATAGTCCGCAGTTGGTCGATCAGGCCTTGTTGGCGGACTGGCGCAACACCTATATTCAAAGTAATGGAACGACCAATCCTGCGACGCAGCAAATCGCCAATCCGTTCCAACCGTTGACTGGCCCGCTGATTCCTTTCGGGACTGGCAGCATACGCAATCGGACCATCCAGCGGATTGAGGCGGCTTATCCTTACCCGCATCAGGGCAACTCTGTTCATAACACGGCCGGGACGTCGGATTACCACGCCCTGCAATTGCAGATGACGCGGCAATTCTCGAGCGGCCTGCAATTCAACGCGCATTACACCTGGTCGAAGCTGATCGAGGCGAGCAACTACAACGCGCAGAGCAACAACGGCTATGCCGACAGCAACGCGAATTACTTTGCCAACATCCGCCCGGATTTGTTCCGGACGAACCGCAAGGTTTCGACTAACGACCTGCCGCATCGCTTCGTCGCTTCGTGGGTTTACGATCTACCGATCGGCAATGGCAAGCTGCTTGATTTGAAGAATTCCGTTGCCAATGCAATTGTCGGTGGATGGCGTGTCGGTGGTTCCGCTTCCATTCAAAGCGGGCTCGTTTCGCAAATTTCAGGCGGTGGAAGCAATTCAATCAATAACCTGCCTGATTTGGTGACAGGGGTAGCGCTCGAAGTGCCGAAGGACCTACAGCGATGGTACGACGGCAAGACCGCGGTAACCTTGCCAAGCGGCCGCGTCATTACGCCGTGTAACCGCTGTTTCTTGAAGTACAACATTGACGCCTTTGCCGGGCGTGTGGTGACGACGCCCAACGGCACAGTTGTGCCAGACCTTTTCTGGTACGGCACATCGGCGGCGTCTTTCAGCGCGATCAGGGCTGATCGGACCTGGAACAGCAATCTGTCGCTGGAGAAAAACTTCAAGCTGTCGGAGCGCTTTTCCGCCATCGTCTCGGCGCAGGCAACCAACCTGTTCAATAACACGCAATTCAGATCGTCCTTCAATACGGGTATGGGCGGCACAGTAATCCAGTCAACCATCGCGGCCAATCCGACGCAGAACCTGAAGATCGGCCAGTTACAAAGTTCCGGCACATTCGGCACACATGGCCTCGGGGCGGGAGATCCACGCCAGTTCGAAATGGTGATCAAGCTTCGGTTCTGATCCCGATTGCGTCCAACCCGTAGTCGCCGCGGCACATTCTGTCCGATGATCCCCACTCATCGGACAGAATGCTCCGCTCCCTTTGTCGGAGTCCATTCCCACTGAGCAGATGCGAAGCGTCCGGAAGGCCATCAGGTGTGGCCTCATCAGACTTTGTTAGGTCTGCTGCGCACAGCCGATGTCGCCGAGCGTTCGGGCCCGCCCTCGTGCGCTTTCCCTCAATTGGCCAGAATCACGCCTTTGTACATCCCCATCCCGCATGTGAACCGAAGTTCACCTGCTGGTAGCGCGGGTAATTCGACGATGACGGTTTCGCCGAGCGGCAGATCGCGCGTGACACCCAGCGCAGGAAACATGATCCGGTTACCGCAGTTCGGCTGGCGGTCGCGGGTGATGGCCAGCTTGATAGGCAAGCCAGCGTCCACCTTCAGCTGCGCAGGCT
>JANNRD010000609.1:0-17156 GCA_031401095.1 Acidobacteriota bacterium | reverse complement strand
GGAATGAACCACAGAGACACCGAGACACAGAGAAAGCACAGAGAAGAAGTAGGAAAGGTGGAGAGGGTGCTGACAACCCCTCTTGTTCTTCTCTGTGCTTTCTCTGTGTCTCGGTGTCTCTGTGGTTCATTCCTCTGTCTTCTGACGAAACTGAGACACTACCCCCAACCCGGAGCGGAACCAGAGCGGACTCCAGCAGGGGGATTTTAGCGGGTACCAACCGCGCTTGCGAGGACAAACTTGAGTTCACCGAAGCGGGTTCGAATGGCGAGATAGAGGGGCAGCCGACGGGCGTCGTCACTTATCCAGACTTGGGCAATCAATTGCTTGCCATCGCGATCAAGGATGTCGATCTGTTGCGCGGGAAGCGTTCCGAAGGGAACTGCAAGCGACTCGCGCTTGACCCCCCGGGCGGTCAGAACCACTGGTCGATGGTTGGCATCCAGTAGGTTGTAGCTGTATGTCGCCCCGGGCTTGAAGTCCGACGCACGGATTGAATAAAAGAGCGACACAAAATCAAGTGTTCCGGGACTGACCCGAAACTGCGTCCCGTTTGTCAGACGCACCGATCCATCCGACCAGTTGTAGGTGGCTGTCACCTGCTTTCTCCGCGCGCCTTCACTCAACCTCAACTCCGTCCTCAACGGATGGAGTGTCGTGACATCGACAACGCTGATCAATTGATCGTCGACATCGATCAGGCTGCGGGCAAGGCCGTTTGTCGAAGCCTCGCCGATCAGCTCCATGACTCTTTGCTCCCCGAGCCATCCCCGCTGTCTGACTGCAAAACTGGCCTTTCCCATGGAAGCAAAGCCCGCCCACGAAACCAGGTAATTGAGCCGCTCGCCAACGCTAAAGGGACGACTCCTCTCGACCTCGGCAAAAAGCTCGCGACTGCCTTTGGGACCTTCTGCGAACTTCTCCCTCGCGAGAATCTGTGTCGGTCTCGGATTGAACGAGATACTCGACAGTTCTGCCCGCACATCTCCAAACGGCAATCTGGCCGAAATTCTAAGCGGCAACCGCTGCTTGTCATTCGAGAGCCACAAACGCACCCGATACTTGCTCCGTCCCTTGGCCGAAAGCTCGATCATAACGGCCTCATAGGTGCCGGTCTGAACCTGGATCCGCTCCTGCTCTTTCGCTTCGGCTTCGATCTCCCAAATGTCCTTGCCGTAGAGAGCCGTAAACCTGGCCTTGGAGCCGACGACGAGGTTCCGCATCCGGATGGCGTACACCAGGGAGGTCAGGTCGAAACAGTCTGACTCGATACTGGCCGACGTCTCGTCGGCCAGACGCACAGTACGCGCCGGCTGATCGATGATGACAGTCTCCGCGTGCTGACGGTCGCCTTGCTTAATTGAGGTTTCAAGACGATACGGGAGCATCGTCGCCTGATGAACGTAGGAAGTGTACTGATTGTCCAGTTCGAGAAAGATCGAGCGCGCCTGCCCCACTGTCTGCACCCGGCTCTGCAACTGCAGACCGTCCTGACCAAAGAAGGCGCCCTGGTCCGCGACCTGCATTTCCAGCCGCGCCGCGGTCCCAAAGCTGGCCCATGAAACATTGAAAGAAAGTGATTCACCGACCGAGAACGGCAGGCTGCCAGAAGGAACGGGAGCCGTGGGTTTGACAGCTTTCGGACGTGGCGGCGGTGTCAAAGGTCCCTGCCCTTGCTGTGCCGAGAGCTGATAGCTGAAGCTCAAGCTACATAGGCCGACAAGAACGAGCAAGGTGCGACGTTGGAGAAAACGAATCATCAGTATTGTTGTATCACTTCCCGTTCTTCACCCGCCCCTGGGAAGCTGCCACCGTTCCTCAGATTCACGGATACCTCCCGGATATCAGGCGGACTCTACCGGGCCCCGGGGAAATCCCCCTCGACTCAGGCTTAAACGTTCCGAGCCCTTGTAAGTTCGATTTCTTCAATGATTTTCTGTGCCGCCGCGACGGGATCCGGTGCCGCAGTAATCGGACGACCAACCACGAGGTAGCTCGCCCCGGCGCGCATGGCTTCCCCGGGAGTCAGAACGCGGCTCTGATCATCGTGCGCGGATCCGGCCGGCCTCACTCCGCCAATTAGAATGACAAATCCTTCTCGTTTGATAGCCGTTCTGATCGGTGCAATCTCAAGACCGGAGGCCACGACGCCATCCATCCCGGCCGCATCGCAGAGAGTCGCAAGGCTGATTACTTCGTCCTTGACGCTCCTCGAGATGCCAACCTCAGCAAGTGTCTCCTCGTTGTGGCTCGTCAAGACAGTGACACCGAGGATGATGGGTGGTTTGACCCCCCAACGTTCAGCCGCCTCTTTGACGGCAGCAACCGTCCCCGCCATCATTTGGCGCCCACCGAGTGCGTGCAGATTGAACATGCGCACCCCAAGACGTGTCGCCTCAATACCCGCCTTTGCGACAGTGTTTGGAATGTCGTGGAATTTGAGATCAAGAAACACCTGCTCGCCAAGCTCACGTATGCGCCGAACGATCGAGGGTCCCTCTGCTGTAAAGAGCTGCTTCCCAACCTTGAACATGCCCGCGAGGCCTCTTAGCTTCTCGACCAGGGCAAGTGCCTGCTCCCCGGTCTCGACGTCAAGCGCCACGACCAGCGGATTGATCCTCTTTTCATCTGAATCGGTCATCAAAGTAACCTCACCTCTCGCACCCATTGTAGCCTAAGGAATAGTAAGTCTGAGCAGTCGTGCCGGGTCGAGATAGACTCCTTGCCAGCGGATGGCGACGTGCAAATGCGGAGCCGTGACCCGACCCGTCGCGCCGCTCAAGCCCATGATCTGCGCCTTCCGAACACTTTCACCCTCCTTGACCTTGAGCTCTGAGAGATGCAGGTAGAGGCTCAACAGGCCCTGGCCATGATCGACCACAACACAGTTGCCCTCGAAGAAAAGCTCTCGGGCGAGGATCACTGTTCCGTTGTTCATGACTCGAATTGGCGTCCCGCTGCCTGCGCGATAATCAAGACCCTGATGGACGCTCTGCACTTCTCGGTTGAAGGTCCGCTGTGTTCCAAACGGCTCGGTGGTGACGCCTTCGAGGGGGGCGAGAAAGACGCCTCCCCACTGACGGGCTGGGCTTATCCGGGCAAAGACCTCCTTCTTGAGAGCCTGCTCCTCCGCGATCCGAGCCGTGGTCGCCGCATCTGGCTCGGTATACCTTCGCGGAACACTGAGCGCACTTGAGCGGTAGGCGGCCCGGGTGACGGCGAGACTCTGACGCAAAAGAACCCGCCCTCCCGCGACACTCTCACCGGTCAGCGAGAGCTGATGGCTACCGGGTGCGGTCTCAAGGCCAACTCCGGCGAGCCCGCTCCACCGTCCGCTCCGGGGATCAAACTCAAAGAATATTTCTCGTCCGAGCCACGAGCCTTTGAGGGACTCAATTGGCTGGGATGAGGCGACGCGCAGGAGGAAGGGTGCTCCAACAAAGAGCGTCGCCGGTTCCCATTCGACACTAAGCCTGAGTGGGCTCGACTGACCTGTCTGTCCCGCGCTGAGCTGGGGCGAGACCAATGCCAGCAGCAGGCAAAGGCGCAGACACCAACGTCTCCGTGTCCCTCTGGCGCTGTCGGCTGCCTTCACTTGTAGCGTCACCTATCCGACCCTCACTGTCCCGACGATCTGACTGATACTCTCAAGCCTCTCGCTCCTCACGTAATCGGCGAGGCTCTCGACAATCCTCGTCGCCGCGGTTGGGTCATAGAAATTCGCTGTCCCAACTTGAACCGCACTTGCTCCTGCGATCATGAACTCAAGCGCGTCTTCAACTGTGGCAATGCCGCCGATCCCGATCAACGGAATACGAACTGCCTGCGAAGCCTGGAAGACACACCTGATGGCGATCGGTTTGATTGCCGGGCCGGACAAGCCACCGGTCACGTTTGCGAGTCGCGGTCGTCGCGTCTTGATATCGATCGCCATTCCAACTGCTGTGTTGATCAATGACAGGGCATCGGCGCCGGCATCTTCGACCGCTCTCGCAATCAACGCGACATCGGTCACAGTCGGTGAGAGTTTGACGATCACCGGACGGCGGGTTGCGCGTTTAACTGCGCCAGTCACTTCGGCAGCCTGGGCCGGGTCATTGGCGAACGACTGCCCCCCAGCTTTGACGTTGGGGCAGGAGATATTCAGTTCATAACCATCGATGCCCTCACCGTCCTCAAGGATGCGAATGGCTTCGATGTATTCTTCAACGGTATAGCCGAAAACGTTGGGGATGATACGGGTGTCAAACTCGCGCAGACGAGGGAGCTTCTCAGTGACGAACGCCTCAGCGCCGATGTTCTGGAGTCCGATCGCATTGAGCATTCCCCCGTGTGTCTCGACGATGCGCCACGGTGCGTTGCCACGCATCGGTCGCGCCGAGAGACCTTTGGTGCAGATGCCTCCGAGGCGGTTGAGATCGATCAGCTCCATCATGTCCAGACCGTACCCGCAGGTTCCACTAGCGGTCAGAACCGGGTTGTTGAAGCTGATGCCCGCAATCTCAGTTCGCAGTGAGTGATCGTTTGACATGACTACCAGGACAGCTCTTCACTTCTGAAGACGGGCCCATCGGTGCAGACCTTCTTGTAAACGAAGCCTTCGGCGCAATCGGCTTTGACAGCAACGGCGCATCCGACGCAGATACCAAAACCACAGGCCATCGGTGCTTCAAGCGAGAATTGCGCCGGAACTCCAGATGTCGATGCAATCTGTGAAATGCGGTGCAGCATCGCATCCGGACCGCACGCGTAGACCACGACCTCGCGGTTCTTGTGCAGATACTCTTCGAAGGGCAGCGTCACCAGTCCCTTGGCCCCATGACTGCCATCGATCGTCGCGGTCACGATATTGCCTCGTTCGAGCAACACCTCGAAATCTTCAAGCCCGCAAAGATCACGCTCGCCAGCTCCACCAATAAACAGGCGAACCCGTCTCTGGTTGTGTCGCAACTCCTCAGCCAGCATGAAGAGCGCGGCCGACCCGACACCACCCGCGACCAGCAATGCCTCGCGCCCATCCGCTTCAAGCGCATCAAACGAATTGCCGAGCGGGCCGAGGATATCCACTTTCTCTCCGGGACGTAGTTTCGCGAGTGCACCAGTCCCACGGCCGAGCACCTGGTAAATGAAATCGACCAGCGTCTGGCGCCCGGATTGCTCGCATCGATAGTATGCCATTGCGCGGCGCAACAGTGGTTCAAGGCAGCCGTTGGGTTTGAGCATAGCGAACTGTCCGGGGCGAGGTGCGGTCCGGACATCCAGCCGGAGACGCAAAAGCCCATACACCCGTGCTGATGCAGAGGAACTCAGTTCGTTACTTTCAACCCTTGCGACGGTATCGATCAACGCACCTGCCTTCTGGTTCGTCTCGCTTGAGCTATTTCGCTTCCCAGGTGAGTTTGGTTAGTGAGAAGGCCAGCCTGCGCGAATCGGTCCCACGTGGGTCGACTTCCTTAGGGACAAAGGATTTGTCGCTCGTGATCCGCAGCTCAGACCAATCACCCTTGCCCTGCTGGGCTGCGCTGATTGTGTACTCTTTGTTGAGGAACTCAGGTGTCGCCGTTGCCTGATCCAACGGCACGCCGTTGAACGCGATCTTGATCAGCGGCGCCTGTTTGAAGCGTTCGACTGGGGCGCGGCCCGCGAGTCTGAGCACCATCTCTTTTCCAGTGTTCTTCAACCTGACGACGCCTTCCGGTTCCATCCAGCGCCACGACATCGTTGGGTCACTTTCGAGATCGAAAAAGCCCTGTGCATACACGACATCGTTCGGGGGCGGGGGTGCGGTTGCACCAGGGCCACCTGCCTTCTCATCGCTCCCACAAGCAGATATCCCCAGCGTCATCGTCGCGAGGGCAAACATAATTGTCGTTCTCAACATCCGATATCCTCCTCTATTCTTCCTGGCGTCTCAGGCGACTGTCTTCAGACGTCGTCTGCGACGGCGATGGGTGATCAATGCGCCGGCCAGCAGACTGCTTGCGCCGGCGGCGGAATACAGGGCACCAGTCCTGAAACTGTGCGCCCGAAAGACCATCTCGAGACGATGGTGACCCGGTGGCACGGCAACGCCCCGGAGAGCATAGTTGACGCGCTCGACGGGTACGCGTACTCCGTCCACCCAGGCCTCCCAGCCGCGATAGTAAATCTCGCTGAGTACGAGGAATCCGGCTTGCGGCTGACTTGTCTCAATCACAATGCGTTGCGCCGCATAGCTCGAAACTCTGACCTCCGCGCCGGCTGTATCGCCAACCGGAGGGAGTTTGATTTCTCTCCCGCCAAAGTCTTCGGTTTCGAGGAGGGCCACCTCTGATGGATCAAATGCTGTTCCATCGCGCAGGAGGCCAGTCTTGATTGCCTCTATGACTTCCGCGCGAGGTGCCACGACGAGGCGACCGACAAACCAGGCGCGCGGCCGAACTCTCAAGTTCTCGTAGACCTCGGCCCGACCGAAGGTCGCCAGTTTACGCCATCTCGCGGGTGTCGGTGTGAATGTATCAACGGGCATTGAATGACCGGTTTGCGAATCGTAGTATGAAGCGCGAAGAATCAGCAGACTAGCGTCCTGCCGTACGTAATCGAACTCCACACGAACGATCTCGGTGCGCGGGAATTCAAAGCGTGACAGATAGCGGTGCGCCTGAAACCCGCCAGCATCCCACGTCTCCGCTATCTTCGCGCGCCTGTGCCTCATGCGCCCCGGGTCGCGATCATACGCCCATTCCGACGTGTCTCGTCCAATCAGGACCTGGTGTTCCAGGACGCGCCCGTCTGCAGTTTGCAGCCTGATTCGAGCAACCGGAGACTCATCCGGGATGTGCGTCGAGTTCGACATCGTGGTCACCAGCGCGAGCGAGGACGCAGCTATCGGTGCCGGCGTGAACTCAAGATGGGTGCCCGCAGTGAGATTCCAGTTGAGTAACTTATCCTCGAATCGAACCCCGTCATATTTCACACCCCGCAAAGCGTCGATTGGCAGTGGTGGTTGATAAAACAAGTACTTCACATTGAGCAGATTGAGCCCCTCATGCTCCTTGCCAAAGAGACGGGGGTCCTCTACCTGGCCGTCCAGCGTCATTGCGCCAGCCATCTCTGACGGGCGCAGAAGCCGTAGTGCATCGTATCCGTTGACACTCTGAAGCCCGCGCGCGATCGAGACGTTGGGAAAATTGAGCATCTCGTCACTGAGATAGTAGAACGGGAACGAGGAGTAGCTGACGATGCGAAAGGCATTGAGATCGGGCTCACGCTCTTTGATAAACTTGACCGTTTCAGGATCGGCCAGCCGTTTGTTAATGCTCATCCGAGTGACGCGCCAATAGAAACGATGACCGAAGGCACCGAGATCCGCAAACAGAACCGCCACCAATAAAGCTCCCATCCACACCGATCGGGAGCGCGCGTAAACCCAAACGGCGCAGACCGTCAGAACAAGAAACACCAGCGGAAATAAACCCTCCGGCGCGAGAAGGGATTCCGCGCCAGTCGGCCTTGGTGTTGTGGTCACAAGGTAACTACCAAAGAAACGGTAGGCGATTGCCGTCCCAGCGACGAGCACGATCAGAATGATCGCGGCCGGTCTGAAGGCGCGCAAGGCCTCAGCGCGGTCGGAACGCGCGAGATAGCTGACTCCGAGTCCAGCTAAGACACCGGCGCTGAAATCGAACTCAAACAAATGACGTGCCGACGCGCGAAACAGATTGTAAACCGGCAAACGGTACAGAAGAGCATTCAAGCCGAACGGCAGATAGTCTCCGAGGGCGAGGACGAGGGCGACCAATCCTGCCGCTGTCCAAAACCAGACGAGCGGCTTGCGGCCACGGGCGAACAAGGCGACAAAGGAGAGCAGCAGAGTCATGAGCCCGACGTAGCCGCACGTCTCACCGGCTGTCCATTCCCCCCAGAAGCCAAAGCTCGTGGGCGAGCCGCCAAAGAAGTAGGGAAAAATCAGGGTCAGTATCTGACGGGGCGGAAACGAGTACCCGGAAAAGTATTCGTACGAGATTGCTGCGCGCTCGCTCTGACGGAGCAATTCGCGCTCGGGCAGCAGTTGCATCATTGAAAGCAGCAACCCACCGACTGACATGGCTGCTGTCGCAGCAACGAACCTCGCACGTGAGGGAACCTCTCGCGCGAGGAGTGAGAACGCAAAGTAGCCGCCGGCGACAAGGACGGTGTAGAAGGTCATCTGTGGCTCGCCGGCAAAGAGCTGGAGAGCAATAAAGGCGGCACCGCCGATGATCCATCGCCACCTGACTTCCAAATGGAGATTCTCGAGGGACAGAAGAATCCACGGGAGCCACGCGCCAGCCGCGATGCGCGATGTGTGCCCGAGATGCGAGATCATATAACCGCCGAATGAGAAGACGATCCCGGCGATCAGTGCACCCGCACGCGTCATGCCGATCTTCCGCCCGTAGAAATAGCTGCCGATGATCGCAATGTGATAGGTCGTAATCACGACCCAGTGCATTGCGGCGCCAGGCGAGAGCAAGGCAAACAGCCAGTTCGGCGGATAGAGTGCTCCGGGATAGATGCTTGCGAGAAGGGGCATGCCCGCGAAGATGTAGGGGTTCCAAAGTGGCCAGTCTCCGGCGGCGATCATTCGTCCGATGAGCACTCGTACGCCGAGGTTCTGCGACCACCCGTCACCCTGGACGAGTGCCACTTCACCGGTTAACGCGGGATAGAAATAGAGCGCGGGCAGGATCAGCAGCAACACGGCAGCGAACAGGCGCGGGGACAGCTTGATCCTCGAAGCTGGGCTATTCACGTTGAGTACTTTACACAAATCGCGACGCTTGAGCAAAGTAGGTCATCCGCGGCAAAGCCCTCGATTCCAGGTTTCGGATCGCCACCTTGACAATTGGAACAACCACAGAGAGACAGAGACACAGAGCAAGCACAGAGAAGAATATGAGACGCAGGGGGAAGGTCAACAATCTCTCATAGTCTTCTCTGTGCTTTCTCTGCGTCTCCGTCTCTCTGTGGTTGTTCCAATTGTCAACGTGGCGATCTAAAACCTGGAATCCAGAAGTGAGAAAGATGGTTTGCTTTCACTCGGCAACATGAGCGTGCTATATTCGTTGGTCAATCCGCAGACCGCCATGGGTACTGCGAAGGAGGGAAATGGAGTTTACTGAGAAGAGCCGCGTCATGACCGGCGACGATATCCAACGCGTCGTCGCGCGCATGGCCTCGCAGATTGTCGAGAACAACCCGGATCTGTCGAACGTGCTGTTGGTTGGTATCAGGCGACGTGGGGTGCCCCTGGCCCAGCGCCTTGCGGACAAGATCGAAGAGACGGAGAAGATGAAGATCGCGACTGGCGCGCTCGACATTACCCTCTATCGTGATGATCTGAGCACGGTTGGTGAGCGTCCAGTTGTCAATCGAACCGAACTGCCCGGAGACGTTACCGGCCGCACGATTGTGCTGGTGGATGATGTCCTCTATACCGGTCGGACCATCCGGGCGGCGCTTGATGAACTGATTGATTTCGGACGGCCGCGCCGAGTCGAGCTCGCCGTGTTGATCGACCGGGGCCACCGTGAGTTACCGATTCAAGCTGATTACTTTGGCAAGTTTGTGCAGACGACCGACGACGAGATCATCAAGGTCATGCTTCCCGAGTTCGACGGGAAAGAAGAAGTGATCGTGGTGATGAAGAAATAAGGATCAGTCATCGAGGCCGCCGACATTTGCACCTGACCTGACCCCCGACCATGCCGCTCCAACGCAAAGACCTGCTCGGCACCGCTGAACTCTCAGTCGGCGAGATTAACCTCATTCTTGATACCGCCGAGACTTTCCGCGACGTCAGTCTGCGCAAGATCAAGAAGGTGCCGACGCTCCGAGGCAAGACTGTCATCAATCTCTTCTTCGAGGCTTCGACCCGCACGCGGACCAGCTTCGAGATTGCAGCAAAACGTCTTTCGGCGGACACAATCAACATCTCCGCCTCGACCTCGAGTGTCGTCAAGGGAGAGACGCTTGTCGATACTGCTCTCAACCTTCAGGCCATGGCCCCCGACGCGATTGTGATTCGCCATTCGTCATCAGGTGCGCCTCATCAGATCGCGCGGATAGTCAACGCAGCCGTCATCAATGCAGGAGACGGTGCCCACGAGCACCCGACGCAGGCGCTGCTCGACGCGCTGACCATTCGTCAGCATAAGGATCGTCTTTCCGGACTGAAGGTTGCGATCATCGGTGACGTGCTGCACAGTCGCGTCGCGCGTTCAAATGCTCACCTCCTGGCGAAGCTTGGCGCTGAGGTCGTGCTCGCCGGACCGCGCACGCTCATGCCATTCGGGTTTGAGCGCCAGATTGGGCCGGTTGACGGTTCCGTCCGTTTTGCGCCAGATTTAGCTGAAGCGCTTGGCGATGCAGACGTTGTCATGATGCTTCGCATCCAGCTCGAGCGACAGTCTGGAGGCTTCTTCCCGAGTCTGCGTGAGTATTCGCTTCATTTCGGACTAACGCGGCGACGACTGGAGCTCGCCAAGTCTGACGTCATCGTCCTTCATCCAGGGCCCATTAATCGAGGTGTCGAGGTGGATTCCGATGTTGCTGACGGTGCGTTCTCGGTGATCCTTGATCAGGTGAACAACGGCGTCGCAGTCAGAATGGCGGTCCTCTATTTGCTCGCGGGCGGAGATTGAAATGGCATCAACACTGCTCATCCGGAATGGCACGATCATCGATCCATCGCAGGCGATGGAACTGACTGGAGATGTGCTCGTCAGTGATGGGAGGATCCAGCAAGTGGGGAAGGCCCTCGTCGCGAACGGGGCAGAGATTTTTGACGCGACCGGTTTGGTGGTCGCACCGGGGTTTATCGATTTGCACGTCCATCTCCGAGAGCCGGGATTTGAGTACAAGGAGACCATCCTATCGGGTGCCCGCGCGGCCCTTGCTGGAGGCTTTACGGCAGTCTGTTGTATGCCGAATACCGATCCAGTCAACGACAACTCATCAGTCACGAGTTTTATTCTGGAACGCGCAGCAGCGGCGGGACAGGCTCGGGTCTACCCGATCGGGGCGATCACTCACGGGTCGAAGGGCGAGCGCCTGGCTGAGATTGGCGAAATGAAGATGGCCGGGATTGTCGCCATCAGTGATGATGGAAAGGCGGTCGGTGACTCCAACCTCATGCGGCGCGCGATGGAGTACGCGAGTGATTTCGATCTTGCGGTGGTCGATCACTGCCAGGACTGTTGCGCGACCGGAGGTGTCATGCACGAGGGGGAATACTCAGCTCTACTTGGCCTGAAGGGAATGCCGGGTGCAGCAGAGGATCTCCATGTGACGCGCGACATCGTGCTTGCGGAGGTGACGGGCGCGCGTGTTCATATTGCTCACATCTCGACGGCACGCTCAGTCAACCTTGTGCGCGAAGCGAAGCGCCGAGGATTGAAACTGAGCTGTGAGGTGACTCCGCACCACCTCACGCTGACAGACGCCGAGGTGAGTCGTCGCGGCTACGATACGAACACAAAGATGGCGCCGCCCCTCAGACCGCAGAGTGATGTTGATGCCGTCATTGAGGGCCTGCGCGACGGCACCATCGACGCGATCGCGACTGATCACGCTCCGCATCACGCGAACGAGAAGATGCTCGAGTTCGATCGCGCGCCATTCGGGATTGTCGGCCTCGAAACAGCTCTTTCACTCGCGCTTGATCGCCTGGTGCGGCCCGGGATTATCTCTCTCTCTCGCCTGGTTGAGCTCTTCTCGTGTCTTCCCGCAAGGATCTTTAACCTGTCGGGTGGGTCTTTGAAGGTGGGAACGGTGGGGGACATCTCTGTTTTTGATCCAGATCGACTGGTCACCGTCGAGGCGGCGGGGTTCCATTCAAAGAGCCGCAACACACCGTTCGATGGGTGGGAATTGCAAGGCGCGCCGATGGCAACGATCGTTGACGGGCGCGTTCTGTGGCGCCGGTCATAACCTCAAAGCAATGGAGGGTCAGATGGGTTTTTCGCGACGCGGTTTCCTTAGCCTGGCTGCCTCGGGGCTCGCCGCCTCGACCTGTGAGAGGCTGCTCCCCAGGGCGCACGCTGCTATGAAGGGGATCAAGTTCAAGCTCGGTGTGACCGATTGGAACCTCAAGCAGACGGCAAAGCTTGAGTCGATTGCGCTGGCGAAGAGACTCGGCTTTGATGGGGTGCAGGTCAGCATTGGGCGCCAGATGCAGTTGAATGACGCAGCGCTTCAGGGATTATATATCGCCGAAGCGAAACGAGTTGGCCTCCCGATCGCCTCAGTCTGTCTCGATATTCTTCATGTCAATGGTTTGAAGTCGGACCCGCTCGGACAGCGCTGGGTCGGAGAGGCGATTCCGATCGCTAGGAAGCTGGGTGTGAAGGTCATTCTCCTGCCATTCTTTGGCAAGTGGGCTCTCAAGACTGGAGAGGAGATGGACTATGTCGGTGATGCGCTTCGCGACCTGGCTCCGGCGGCGGAGAAGGCCGGTGTCATTCTCGGTCTCGAAGATACGATCTCCGCCCGTGACAATGTGCGCATCATGGAGCGTTCGAGATCAGGTGCTGTGCTGACCTACTACGATGTCGGCAACTCGACGCAGCAGGGCTTCAATATCATCGAAGAGATCCGCTGGCTCGGTCGCGCGCGCATTTGTGAGGTTCACCTGAAGGACAACCCAAACTTCCTCGGGCAGGGAAAGATCGACTTTCCCGCAGTCGTCAACGCGCTCTCGGAGATCGGTTATGACAGGTGGGCGCAGCTTGAGACTGACTGTCCAACCGGTTCGGTCGAGAACGACATGACTACGAATCTCGCATTCATGCGTCGACTGTTTGCCGGCCGAGGCTGAAGAGGCGACCTCCCAATTCTTGCCAATTCTTGCCAATTCTTGATTGCCGAACAAGTGTAGGCTATTCTCGCCGCTCTGATATGAGAAACCCTCCAACGCTCTCGATCCTCATGCCCGTCTACAATGAGGCGAAGACGATTCGCGAGATCATTTCGCGGGTCGAGGCGGCTGCAATTGGAAATGTCGACAAGCAGTTGATCATTGTTGATGACGCGTCGAACGATGGTACCCGTGAGGTCTTGCGAGAGCTCGCGAAAGATGCCAAATACAGTATCTACTACCACGGCCACAACATGGGCAAAGGTGCAGCACTTCGGACGGCGCTGACCTACGCGACTGGCGACATCATCCTCATTCAGGATGCGGACCTGGAGTACGATCCAGCTGAGTATCGAGAGCTGATCAAACCGATCATCGAAGGACGAGCTGATGTCGTTTATGGATCGCGGCTGGCGGGTGGCAAGGTATCTCGGGCTTTCAACTTCTGGCATTATCTCGGGAACAAGCTGCTGACGTTCCTCACTAATATTCTGTATAACGCGATTCTTTCGGATATGGAGACCTGCTACAAGGTCTTCCGCGCTGATGTCATCAAGAACATTCAGATTCGGTCCAACCGCTTCGACTTCGAGCCTGAGATAACTGCGAAGGTGTTGCGGCGAAAGTACAAACTGTACGAAATGCCGATTTCGTATTACGGCCGCGATTTCAGTGAGGGCAAGAAGATCACCTGGCGCGATGGCTTCGCCGCGATCTGGGCTCTCATCAAGTACCGCTTCGTCGATTAACCCCTCCCCTCTGAGCGCGTCTGTCTTGCGCCAGGAGAGGGCAACACCGCTCCCGCGCGCCAGAGAGATCCAAAGCGGACCTGCCTCTTCGCAGTCTCTCCAGCGCCGTGAGGCGGCGAGCGGTGATCTGAGTTTCAACCAAATGTCACTTGATGGAGACCGTGCCGATATTGGCGGCTACTCCATCAACTGTGACTTCGATGTTGACCAAACCCGCCCCGATCAGCTCCCTTGGCAGCGGATTCGGGTTCAATTGATCGAGTCCAACAAATCCGCCAGCCGGACCCGAGTACGCTGTCGAGACGACCCGACCACCGATCTTGATGATGACCCCAGCATCGCCCGTGCGGTACCGTATTCCGGTTCCGTACATGACGAGGAAGACCAGGTCAGTAGGCGGGCCGAGATCAACCGGGATTGGGTCAAACCCGGTGGTGTTCGGATTGTACACAGCCATCTGCTCGACGATCTGTGCGGCACCTCTGACGCGCAGGACATAGGCTGCCACCAGTCCCGTTCCCAACGAGTTGGCCGTAAAGATACCTGGTGCGACTGCGGCAATCTGGACCGTCCCAACGCTTACCTTGCCATCACCACTGGTGACTGTCACGGTTGCAGGCCCGAGAGCTGTCCCCGTCGGCATGACGTAGTTAGCCTGGCCCGGTGAGACGAACGAGAGCTGCGCGAGTCGCTCGGTAGCGCCGCTATCCCGGACTTTGATGGTGGTGCCGAGCAGGTTGGTCGGCAGCGGGATTGTGCCTCCGAAGGCTGTCCCAGTTGCAAGACTCGGACCGAAGACGGCTACGATCGAGTCGGGCGCAAGCGCGGTTGCACTGTAACTTGCCGCTGAAACGCTGGTCGCCAGCCCGACCGGCGGGACAAGAGTCACCTCTCGGATTCGATCATTTCCCGGGTCCGCAAAGACGAGACCCGTTTCGCCTTTGAGAATGGTGATGCTGACGTTCGGCTGATTGATCTCGCTCACGCTGGGATTTGGAAAATTGAACTGCGCGTCGACGGCCGGACCCCCATCGCCCCCATAACCGGGAGCGCCCGATCCGGCAAATGCCTTCGTCGTTCCCAAACTGTTGCTCGGCGCCGTCAGTTCAAGAACGCGATTCGAGCCTGTGCTGACAACGTAGATCCGCCCTCCGCTATCACTAACCATGTCGCGGGGCCGCTGGATGGGCGGATTCAGCGTCCCGTCGCCGATGACCGAGAAGGTTCCGGAACCAGGACTGTTCTCCCTCATGACGCGGTTGTTGTAAGTATCGGCGACGAGAACGCGCCCGGTTGCATCGATCGCAACGCCCGTTGGTTTGTTAAGACTTCCCAGGATCGTGGTGATGATACCGGTGTTGGCGTTGATCTTGCGGACTCGAAGAGCCTGATAGTCGGCGACATAAATGTTTCCCGCATTGTCCACCGCGAGATCACTACCGAAGATGACCGCGGCAGTCGCCAGACCACCGTCGCCGATATCGATGGGATTGACACCGGGTCCGGGTCTCAAGCCGCCAATGACCTTGACCTGACCAGGTGGAACCATGATGGGCGCCGGACTTCCCGGATAGAACGTGACCGTCGAGCCAGACGTGTTGAGAAAGCGAATGAGACCACTCTTCTTGCTCGGAATCTGCCCGCCAGGAAAAGGAATGCCGTTCTGCGCATCGGCAATAAATAGGCCCTTGGTATTAACTGCGAGACCCTGAATCGAGTCAAAGAAGGCAGTTAGAATCCGATCGTCGGGAAGGGGGTCACCGACGTCCCGGTTGAGAGTCGCAATCGCCCCCGGCTGGATGGTCTGGGACGAAGGGGTGCCGGGAAAAATCGTGACCGCTGCTGCTCCACGATTGACGTAGCGCATTCTGTGATTGAGCGTGTCTGAGATGAACAGGTTACCCAGCGCGTCGACGGCGACTCCGTGCGGACTGTTCAAGACTGCAAACGGCGCGTGCACGCCATCATATGGCTCCACCTTGCCGCTACCCGCCACGGAGTTGATTCCGAGCGGTGCGATCGTTGTCCCGGCGATGGTCACCGGGTTCGCGCCGCGATTGATGTACCGAATGTGAGCGTAGCCCGAGCTCTGGCCCCGCTGTCCGTCAGGCACGAAAACGCCATTGACGTCGGCTGCCATCTGCACGAGCTGGTACGAGAGCTCGGAAGAACTTCCCGGCAAGTTGAGCGCTGCCTGTGTTGCCGGCCCGCCGTCACCGCACGTCGGGTTCGCCAAAATGTCACATGAGAAGCCCGATCCGTTGCCAGCGACGGTAGTCACTGATCCACCTGAGCTGACCTGGATGATTCTCTGTCCATTCCCAAGTGCGACGTAGATGATACCGTTTGGATTGATGGTGATGCCCACCGGAAAGCCTGTGAGAAAGCCCAGATCCGAGACAAGGGACGAGATGAAACCGTCGGTCGTGACCTTACGCACTGCCGCTGGATTGCGGGAACTCCCGCCCTCCGCGATCAGCAGATTGCCTTCGGAATCGAAAACAATTCCGGTCGGATTAACTAACTTTGCCTGGGTCGCGGACCCGCCATCGCCATTCCCCTCAGCCGGCGTGCCGCCTCCCGCGACAGCCTCGGCATCTCCACCTGATATGATCTTGAAGACCTTCGGACTAGGGCTCGTGTTTCCGCAGCACGTACTGATCGTATAGAACTTGCCGTCGGGACCGAGCACCAGGGATCTCATCTCGGGAAGACTGGCGAATGTAATCGCCGAAAGTTTGCCGGGCTGAAGTGTTCTCTCTCCGAAAACAAAGGTTTGGGCACTGACGTTGACCCCGAGGACGTTGGCGGTGTTGAGCAGGGGGAGCCCAAAGAAGACGGCGTTGCCCGACGGATGGACGACGATACCGTTCATACCGCCAAGATAAACCTGCTTCGGATCCGCGCCATCCGAAACGTCCTGCGTGCCACCGCCAGCAATCAGTCCGATATGGCCAGATTGGATTGTCGTTCCTGCAAGAGTTACAGGATTGGGCGAGGTATTGAGGAAACGAAGCAAGCGATTGCTGTTCGCGTCATCAATAAAGTAGAGACCGCGCCCCAGTGTGTCTCGAGCAACCCCAATTGCCAGCGAAATCGGCGCTTCCTTTGCGGGAGCGCTCGAACCAAACCCCCCACCGGCCGCGGTCGTGATGATGTTGTCAACCGCTGCTGAGGCGAGACTCGCCCTGGCTGCGGCCCCTGGCCAGGTCAGGAGGGCTGTTGCGAGCAGAAATGAGAGAGCGATCAACGCCCGTGACGATCCACTCGATTGACTCTTTAGGAATAAGGCCGAGCTGGAAGGAGGCTGGCCAGCTGCCCGATCCAGAATGCGCTTGATCTTCATCTTCATTAGTGCTTCTCCTGATACGCTGAGGGATTCAACCCACAATCAAAGTGCTGATACAGTAATATTTGCCTTGGGCGACGAGCTTGAGGAGCGCTGGATTCGATCACCGAGGCCTGGACCTCTAAACGTCCGCCACGATCTCTAGTTCCATTATTCACCTGACGTTGCACGAGATTGCGTC
>JANNRD010000608.1:0-18582 GCA_031401095.1 Acidobacteriota bacterium | reverse complement strand
CCTTGCCGTCGCCGATCGACGGGTCAGCGCGCGACAGGGCGAACCGCGCATTGAAACCATGCGGGCGGAAGGAGCAGACCGCCCGGGTTCGGCGGGAGCGTCTCGAGTGACGCTCAGCGATCATGGACATCAACTGGTGGTCGAGCGCCGGGTCCTCGGAGTGACGGGTGCGAGCGATGCGGAATTGGAGACGATCACTGCTGCCCTCCTGGCGGAGGAGATACCCCTTCCGTTGGTCATCGCGGACCTGTGGGGAGCTGAAGGAGCGCTTCGGGGCGAGCGACTGACCGCGTTCGAGCTGTTGCGACCTCGAAGGGAAGTGGTCCGTGATTCGCGCCCACTATTCCGATGGGGGGCGTTGAAGGACGCGGTCAGTTACCAGGTCTTCGTGGTCGACTCACGGCACACGACGGTTCTTTCGAGTGGGCGCCTTTCCGCTCGGATCACGGAATGGCGTCCGCCAACACCGCTGTCTCGCGGCGGAGGCTATACGTGGACAGTCAGCGCAAACGTACACGGGGATGAGCAACTCTCGCCGACTCTGTCTGAGGCAGAATGGAAGTTTCAGGTCATGACGGATGCCGAGGTGCGCCAGCTCAAACACCTCGAGTCGCGAACTCAATCGCATCTCGCGCGTGGCATCTTCTATGCGCGTGCAGGATTGATCACCGATGCTGAGAGTGAGTTCAAGAAACTGCTCATCGAGAACGAGGATTCAATCGCGGTTCGCAGGCTTCTCGAACGCGTCCAATCCTGGCGCTGAGACCTACGCAAACAGATGGATGATGTGACGTCGGTCGTACAGCGGCCAGACTGGCAGGAAGTCGCGTGAAACTCGACCGTCACCGCTGGATCGTCACCAGCCCGGGTGCTGTCACCGCTCGCTTCGCCGCAATTTGCCCATACTCACTGAAGTAATCGAGCTGTCTTCGGTAGCAGCGCTGCCCATCCATATCAAAGGCCACACACGAATCGATCGGGCGGGAATAGACGTGAATGCTGACCGCCGGATCCCGATCCTCGCCACAATTGAATAGCTGGTGAATGGTCTGAAGCTTATCAGCCGTCAGAACAGGCCCGCCAGTAGTGGCTACCGTTTCGTGCAGGCGATCGAGCTTGATGTGATCAGACCCGGCGAGACAATCGAGACCGACTACATTCTGATACTCCGGGTGATCACACCCGAGCCATTTGTAATCGACGACCTCAAGCACGCCGCTCTGCATCATCATCCAGCACAATTGCCCGTTGTGGGTGTGGACCGCGGTCTTCTGACCCGGCTTCCAGCAGATCGTCATGACCTCGAAGAGTTCGTCCCGGTAGACCAGATTGCGCGTATAGAAGCTGTCGTCAAAGACGACGTATGGCGAGAGGGAGGCGTCTGAGATCTGGACGCTCGAACACAGCTCGAGAATATTGTCGCGCGTAATCAGATTCTGCTCGAACGAGCGCAACGTCCCGATAAAATCGTCAATGCTCAACAGGCGCTTGCCCACCAGTGCTCTCCCTTCGCACGGAATACTAACATAGAGGCACAGAGGCACACAGAGGCACACAGGGGAGAGAGATTCTCCGCGCTCCTGCGCCAGTGGTATTACATCTCCCGCTCACCCCCCGACGTGTACGGCTGGTCTCCTGCCCGGATCCGCCTCGGCCTGGCGCAGCACTTCGTGGGTCACGGGTGCGGTGTCGCCCTCGCCGAAAAGCACAAACCGCAGGATATACATGAGCGGATTTCCCTCGCTCCAGCCAAAGTAAACGTGCGGAATCTTGCCCGTTTCATCACGCAAATAGAGCAACAAAGCCGCGATCGCGTTCGGCACCGCCGGGCTCTCCGCGCGCAGCACACGATAGCCGCCTACATTGATACCCCGGATCCTCAGCGAACCCGAAAACTCCGAGGCATCACCTGGCTTGACCTCAAAGAAGATGATCGGATCGCCGGGCGGGATGTGGTTGTCCTCGCGCTTCTCCTTCTCCTTCGCGCTGTACTCGCTCAGGTCGCCCCGGTCGCGCCGGTTGGCAATGATCCTGATGATCCCGCCGCCCGAGTCATGAACAAATGCCAGCGCAGCCTCGTCCAACTCTACTCTCTCGACGCGCAATTCCGTTGAACGCAGCGCCCTCGAAATGAAAGAAGCGAGGATGATCGCGCCAATAAAAAGCGATGCGATCCTGATCCCTTCGGGCCGCTCAATGACATTGAGGACTGTCGTGTACCCAAAGACGATCGCAATCGCAAGAAAACCCCACCTCCGCAGCCCCTCCTTCCATACTGAAAGCGTGACCGCGATCGCCGCCGAGCTCATGAGAACCAGCACGCCAGTAGCATACGCACCCGCCTGGGCATCGACATCAGCATCGAAAAGGATCGTCACCGTAAAGGCGATGCCGATGTAGACAATGACCAGCGGGCGCGTCGCCCGCGCCCACTCAGGAGCCATTCCGTAACGGGGCAGATACCGCGGCACGATGTTCAGCAAACCAGCCAGCGCCGACGCCCCGGCAAACCAGAGGATGAGAATCGTGCTCAGATCATAGGCAGTGCCAAACCACTCCCCGAGATAGAGATGCGCCAAGTAGGCAATCGCGCGCCCGTTTGCCAGTCCCGCGGGCGAGGTTGCCGTTGCTTTCTGGAACTCGTGTGCTGGGATCAGCGTCGCCGTGATAAAGCTGCTCGTCAGCAGCAGGACGCTCATGATCAATGCAGCCGTCACCAGCAGTCGACGGGTATTTCGAATGCGACCGACAGGGTTGGTGTACGTATCGCCGGCAGCGCCCCGCACCAAAGGCATGACTGCGACTCCCGTCTCAAAACCCGAAAGCCCCAGCGCCAGCTTCGGAAAGAGAATCAGCACGACGCCAATTGCCAGCCACGGGTTTCCGTGCACGAGAGGGCCGCTCAGCAAAGCCCTCCTCCAGCTCAGTAGAACGTCCGGATGCTGGAACATCTCGTGCAGACCTACGACAATGACTATCAGATTGAGAACGATATAGACCGCGACCAGAAAGACCGCGAGCCCGATCACCTCCTTGAATCCCTTAAGAAAGATCGCGCCGAGGAAGGCCACCAGGACCAGCGTCACGAGAACCCGATGATGGAGAAAATCGGGGGTGAATGGGTTCTCGACGATGTGCACCGTCGCGTCGGCCGCCGCGAGCGTGATTGTGATGACGAAGTCCGTGACGACGAAACCGAGTAGAACGAGCACAAAGAGCTTGCCCTTCCACCGCGGGAGCAGGTCCTCGAGCATCGAGATCGAGCCTTCACCGTGCGGGCTCTCAGCGGCTACTCTGCTGTAAATGGGGAGCGCGCCAAAGAGCGTGAGCAGAACCAGGACCAGAGTTGCGATCGGGGAGAGTGCGCCGGCGGCGAGGAAGGCGATACCAGGCTGATAGCCCAGCGTCGAGAAGTAATCGACGCCAGTCAGACACATGACCTGCCACCAGGCATGCTGTCGGTGCTGATTCTCGCGTTCGTGAGGCCCCGGCATCTCCTCAATGCGACCCTTGAGAAGCCACCTCTTGAACCTCACTCGGGCCCAGCGTTTGTAAGTCGGGGCAGACTTTTTCGAACCATTCGACTCGGACATCAGCGGATCATCTTAAACGAGCCCACCGCAGTATGCAATAACGCGAAAGTGCCGCTTTGGGATAGTATAGGCGCGGTTCACTCGTCGGATTCCTAGTTTGAGGTTTTCAGACAATGGCACTTAGTCGTTTTGCGCGATATGCCTGGGCGGTGCTCGGCTATAACCTGATGGTCATTGTCTGGGGCGCCTATGTACGTGCGTCCGGCTCCGGTGCCGGATGCGGCAACCACTGGCCGCTCTGTCAGGGAACCATCATCCCACGCTCGCCGACGCTTGAGACGATAGTTGAAGTGACTCACCGGATGACGAGCGGGGTGGCACTGCTGCTTGTGGTTGGTCTGGTGCTCTGGTCTTTCCGGCGGTTTCCACGAACGCATGCGGTGCGGTACGCGGCCGTTACTTCGCTCTTCTTCATTCTCACAGAAGCGCTGATCGGTGCCGGGCTTGTCCTCTTTGAGTACGTTGCGCGGAATGCGTCGCACGCGCGCGCGTTCTGGATGTCCGGACACTTGATCAATACGTTTCTTCTGCTTGGCGCTCTCTCGTTGACGGCGTGGTGGGCGTCGGGGTATGACAGGCCGCGAAGGCTTCTACCTGGCCCCACTGGAAGATACTTCATCCTGGGTCTGGCCGGGATGGTCATTCTTGGGGTTAGTGGTGCGATTACTGCCCTAGGGGATACGCTCTTCCCCGCAGGCTCTCTCGCGGAAGGCATGAGGCAGGATCTCTCGGCGACGACGCACATTTTCCTGCGGCTGCGGGTCTGGCATCCGATTCTGGCGCTTGTTGTCGGGACGGGTGTCACCTGGATCGCGTGGAGAGTGCGCAAAGCCCGGCCGCAGCCGGTAGTCATGAAACTGAGCGTCACCTTGGGCGCGCTCGTCGCGATTCAGTTGACCGCAGGGGCTACGAACTTGCTGCTGCTTGCGCCGATCTGGATGCAGCTCATACACCTGCTGCTTTCAGACCTGCTCTGGATTGGCTTGGTTTTGTTGGCGATAACGGTGGAAGACCCGAGTGACCGGTCACTTCAGGCCGAGATCACCGGAAGCGCCGGAAGCAACAAGGACAGTGTTGCGAGGAAGCGACGGCGCGAGGCGACGACGTTCCCCTGGAGGCCTTGACCCCCCTTTTGGGAGAGGTTAAGAGGCTCACGCGAAGCCGCGAAGCTGCGAAAGCGAGAGGCAACCACTTCCCGTCTTCGCGTGAGCCTCTTCTTAGCGTTTGCGCGCGAGCTCGGCTTCGGCAGCGATAAACCCGAAGGCGGGCCAGTATTTTCCGGCGACAATGCGTCGAAAGTACTCTTCCGCTTTGGCCCGATCCCCGTTGTAGAGATGCCAGTTGCCGACCCCGTAACCGATAGTCGCGATCTCCAGATCGGTTGCCTTCTCGACATCGACCAGCTCGCTCTCCTTTTTCAATCCCTTGTAGAAGAGCAGCCGATCAAAGTAAGACTTGTTCTCTTTGACCTTCATCTCCGGCGTGATCCGCGCGAGGACGTGCTTTGCTTCGTCATCCCGTCGTGATCGGCGGTAGGTCATGTAAAGCCAGTCAGAGACCGCGACGATCGAGTCGTCATCAGCGGATTTCTCGGCAGCCTGAAGACAACGGCGATATGACTCCTCCGCCTGTCCCAGATCGCCCCTCAGATAGTGAGCCAGTCCAAGGTGATACCAGATGTCATAGTCGCGGTCGTTGAGGGTCACCGCACGATTGAGATCCGTCACCGCCTTGGCAAATTGACGCGTCGAGATGTACCGGTGGCCACGATGCCGGTAGAGCCGGGCATCCGAGGGCGCGATCGCGATCGCGCGCGTGTAGGTCTCGATCGCATCGCGGTAGCGCCAGAACTTCGCCTGAGCGGCACCGAGCGCGATCATAAGATCGATGTTCTTTGGGTCAGCGGTAACCTTGTCCGCGGCCGCGGCGATCTCGTTCTTCTCATCCGCAGCTTGCGCGTAGAGTTTCGTTCCCAGCAGAGAGACAGCTTCGGGCTCGCTTTGAGCCGACGCGACCGCAAAGGAAATACAGACCATGAAGATCGTCAGGATCGAACGCATGCTACCCTCCCTTTGTCCCTCGCAAACTGAACTACTCCCTCAAAGACACCGCCTTGTCAAAGCTCACGAGCAAGCCTTAGCATACCTCAATGACCGTCGAAGCTGATATTCAGTTGAGAGCGATCCGCGGTATTCCCGAGATCGTCGAGGGCGATGATCTCGGACTGCAGATCGCCCGGGCGGCAACACAGATGGGTCTGTCCCTTGAGGATGGCGACATTCTCATCGTTGCGCAAAAGGTCGTTTCGAAGGCTGAGGGCAGGCTTGTCGATCTGGCGACGATCATTCCGTCTGACCGGGCAATCGCCCTTGGCAGAAGACAGGACCGCGATCCGCGGCTGATCGAAGTCGTTCTCTCTGAATCGGCTTCACTCCTGCGCGAAGACTCTCACATTCTGATCACGGAAACGATGCACGGCTTTGTCTGCGCCAATGCCGGTGTCGATCGCTCCAACGTGAATGGGGAGAACTGGGTCTCACTGCTTCCAGTTGACCCCGATGCGTCGGCGCGCAGTTTGAGGGCTCGCTGCCGGGAGATCGCCGCCGTTGACATAGCCGTCATCATTACGGACACCTTTGGGCGGGCGTGGCGCGAGGGGCTGGCCAACGCGGCGATCGGGCTAGCTGGCCTAAATCCCCTGGTCGATTTTCGCGGGCAGCTCGACGATCACGGGAAGGAGCTCTCGGCGACCGTGCTTGCGATTGCTGATGAGCTGGCGGCCGCCTCCGGGTTGTTGATGCGCAAGACGGCGCGCATTCCCGTGGTACACGTCCGCGGGTACGCTTATGAACGCGGTGACCAGACGGCGTCCGTCTTGATTCGACCAAGGGAGAGGGATCTCTTTCGATAGGCAGGAAGAGAAACAACGGAACATACGGAAAAAAACGGAAGGCACGGAGATTAGAACAAGGGTCTCTCCGTTCATTCAGTGCTTTTCCGTGTGTTCCGTTGTTTCTTCCTGACACACCATGATTACTGCACTTGCCGGCGGCGTCGGCGCCTCCAAACTGCTCGAAGGCCTGAGTCGCGCGATGGCGCCCGGTGAGATCTCGATCGTCGTCAATACTGGCGATGATATCGAGATGTTTGGTCTCTACATTGCCCCCGATCTCGATATCGTCACCTACACTCTTGCCGGTGTCGTCAGTGAAGCCACCGGATGGGGGATCAGGAATGACACTTTTGGCTGCCTCGAAGGCCTCAAGCAATTCGGCGGTGCGAGCTGGTTCAATCTTGGCGACCGCGACCTCGCGACTCATATCTGGCGCACAAAGATGCTCCGCGAGGGCCGCACCCTGTCGGAGGTTGCGGATCACATTCGACGCGCCTTTGGTGTCGAATCGCGCCTTCTGCCAATGACCGACTCGCACACGCCGACGACTATCATTTCTGATGAAGGACCGATGCATTTTCAGGAATACCTCGTCAAACGGCGAGCTCAGGTGTCCGTTCGTGGCCTTCGGTTTGAGAATATCGAGACGGCTCTGCCGGCGCCGGGTGTACTCGAAGCGATTCGCGATTCGAGCGCAGTCATCATCTGTCCGAGTAATCCGCTGATCTCGATCGGACCCATTCTGGCGGTTCCGGGCATTCGTCAGGCCCTCGCCGATACGTCAGCAACTGTAGTCGCCATCAGTCCGGTCGTCGGAGGCGCCTCACTTAAGGGGCCGACCGACAGAATGCTGACGGATCTTGGGATGGAGGTCTCCGCCACCCAGATCGCGCGAATCTATGCTGAGTTTCTCGATCTTTATGTCATCGATCATGCGGATGCGGAGGCGGCCGTCGAGATCCGAGGGCTTGGCGTCGAGGTGCTCATGACCAACACCGTCATGTCGGGACCGCCTGAGAAGCTGGCACTGGCGCGGACAACTCTTGATGCGCTGAGCCGGATTGCCCGACGGTGAATGACTTCTCTCAGCGATGCGCTACATTCTCATTCCAGTCAAGGACCTCAGTTACGCAAAGCAGCGACTTGCGGCGCTCATGACTCAGGAAGAGCGAACGCATCTCGCCTGGGAGATGCTCGCTTTGACTCTTAATGCTGTCGCACGCGTGCGGAACATCGATCGCGTCGCACTGGTGACCAACTACGGTCCCGCTCTCGAATTGGCCGAGGGCTATGGGATGGAGGTGATCAGAGAGACAGAACAGATCTCGGAGAGTGTCTCGGTCGACTTCGGGTCGCGAGAGGTCGAACGCAAGGGCGCGGTCGCTGCGCTCAGGTTGCCAATAGACCTGCCGTTGATGACTACCGCAGATATCGAAGGGATCATCGAACGCGACGTGGCCGGGCCGTCGGCGGTGCTTGTACCTTCGCGAGATGGTCGCGGGACGAATGCGATTTTGCGACGCCCGCCGACACTTTTTCAGTCGCACTTTGGCCCGCGCAGTCTCGAGAAGCATGTGCGCGAAGCGAGAACGCTCAACGCGCGGTGCGAATTGATCGAGATTGAACGGATCGCGCTCGATATCGATGAGCCGGACGATGTCGCGGAGTTTCTTAAATGGGAGCGGAAATCGCCGATCCGCGACCTGCTGCTTGAGATGGGCATCGAAGAGAGGCTGCGTGGCCGGGCTCATGAGGGATAGGTTAGTTTCCTCTCCCGATGTAATATTATCCTGGGTCAATGAGGAGGCCCCAAAGCAGTCCTCACTGTTGTCAACGAACCGCAAGGCCTTTCCCCAGCCTGTCTCTTTCACCTTTGTATTTCCTGATGTGGAGGTCCCATGGCATTGGAGAATCGGCGTTGTGTGGTTTTTGCCTGCATCGTCGTCTTGGTTCTCACCGTCGTCATCAGCTTGCCGACCGACCGCGTGCAGTCGGCCTTCACCGTACCAGCCGGATTTACAGATTCTCTGGTGGCCAGTGGCATCGCGAGCCCGACCGCGATGGAGTTCGCCCCCGACGGCCGTCTCTTTGTCTGCGAGCAGGGAGGCGCGCTTCGGGTCATCAAAGACAACTCCTTGCTCGCCACTCCCTTTGTGACGCTGACGGTAGACTCGACGGGTGAACGCGGTTTACTGGGCGCCGCATTTGACCCGGACTTCGCCAACAATCACTTCGTCTACGTCTACTACACGACGTCATTGCCGTCTGTTCACAATCGCATCAGCCGCTTTACGGCCGCGGGAGATGTCAGCACGGGTAGCGAGCTTGTCCTGATCGAGTTGGACAATCTCAGCGGGGCGACAAATCACAACGGCGGTGCGATTCACTTTGGGCCGGATGGTCATCTCTATGCCGCCGTCGGTGACAATGCCAACGCGGCGAATGCACAGTCCCTGACCACCCTTCACGGGAAGATGCTGCGGATAAGATCCGATGGCGGGATACCGACAGATAATCCCTTCGACACACAGACAACGGGGAATAGAAAGGCGATCTGGGCAATGGGATTGCGGAATCCGTTCACCTTTTCGTTCCAACCGGGCGCGGGGCGGATGTTCATCAATGACGTCGGCCAGAGTACCTGGGAGGAAATCAACGATGGCATCGCAGGCTCCAATTATGGGTGGAGCATTTGTGAAGGCCTCTGCAGCCCCCCGAACGCGAACCTCCGAGACCCGATATATCAATATGCGAATGACGCGTCGACTTGCGCCATTACAGGCGGAGCGTTCTACAACCCTCCGACAGTGCAGTTTCCCGCGAACTTCCTCGGCACGTATTTCTTTGCCGACGTCTGTGCAGGCTGGATCAGAAATCTTGACCCGGCAAATGGTAATGCTGTCGCCGGCTTTGCGAGCAGCATTTCGTCCGCCGTCGATCTCAAGGTGTCATCGAGTGGTAGCCTCTACTATGTGGCACGCGGCGCAGGTGCGGTCCGCAGGATTGACTATCCCGCGAATATGATCGGTCCGACGATCAACCCGCACCCTGGAAACCAGTTGGTGGGTGTTGGGGTTTCGGCGACATTTACGGTTGGCGCGACGGGCACGCCGCCATTCAGCTATCAGTGGCAGAGGAACTCCGTCGACATCGTTGGAGCAACTTCCTCTTCCTATACGCTCGTCAACGCACAGTTAACGGATAGCGGGGCGACGTTCAGCGCAAAGGTCACCAATAGCTTTGGTAACGCGACGAGCAATACCGGGTTGCTCACAGTCAGCGCGGCGTGCGCGTACACGATCGATCCTCTGGTTCGCAACTTCTCTGCGAAGGCTGGCGCGGGAATGGTCAACGTCATGGTTGCGGCAGGCTGCACGTGGACCGTCGCGAACCCCTTGCCCTGGGTGCAAATCACCAGCGGTGCGAGCGGCACGGGGAATGGAACTGTCAACTTCTTGGTTTCCGCGAATACAGGTTTGAGACGCACGGGCGCTGTCATGATCGCGGGCCAGACGTTGGCGGTGCAGCAGGGAACGAATTTTCTCGATGTTGCCCCGGACGATATCTTTTACGAGTTCATCGGCAAACTCTCAGCTGCCGGGATCACACTTGGATGTGATGTGGATGGGATGTTGTATTGCGCTGGCGCGCCGGTGATGCGAGAGCAGATGGCGGCATTTATCATGCGCGCGGTGGGCACCTTCAACCCTCCGGTACCGCCGTCTCAGCGATTCACTGATGTGCCACCAGGCAACGTCTTCTATGCTTTTATCGAAGCTTTGGCTGTGCGTGGAATCACTCTCGGATGCAACTCACAGGTTCCGCTCTACTGTCCGACAAGCGCGGTCACGCGTGAGCAGATGGCGGCCTTCATGATCCGCGCGCTGGGTGAGCCCAACCCACCGCCACCCGCCTCCCAGCGCTTCGCCGATGTGCCGCCGATGAATCTCTTCTACGCGTTTATCGAGCAGATGGCGGTTCGCGGGATCACGTTTGGGTGTTCCGTGAACCCTCCTCTCTATTGTCCGACGTCGAGCGTCACTCGCGGACAGATGGCGGCGTTTCTGGCAAGAGCGTTTGCTCTCTGAGGGAGGCGCAGGAGGACTACCCCATCCCACTCAACCGCTCCGGTTTGATGCGATAGAGCACGCGAACCTCTCCAGGCCGGCCGTACGGGTAGGTATCGACGCCGAGATACTTCTTCGCCATCCGATCAATGTGCGCATCTGCTCCGCTGACGGTTCGCTCGATGACGGTGCCGCGCACTTCAAGGTAGCGATACGGATTGTCGGGATCTATGATTGCGAGAGAGACGCGGCCGTCGCGCTGAAGATTGCGATCCTTGACTCTGCCAACAGCTGTGTTGACGAGCACGTTCTCGCCATCGAAGTCGCACCATACCGGCGTCACCTGTGGCTGCCCATTGGGCATGAGAGTCGCCATGCTGGCGAGCGCTTTCTTTTCGAAAAGATCTTGATACTTCTTGAGAATCTCTTGAGACATAATCTGCTCCTTCGTGAGCGGCACGCATAGTCCGTAGCCGCAAATAATATGGCAGGGAAGAGGCTCACGCGAAGACGCGAAGACAAGAACGAAGACTCACGCGAAGGTCGCGAAGAACGCGAAAAGCCGCGAAGGAGGAATTGGGGTCAATGACGTATAAGCCCGCTTCATGGTATTGCAATTTCTTATATTGCTCGTCTTCGCGGCTTTTCGCGTTCTTCGCGACCTTCGCGTGAGTCTTCGTTCTTGTCTTCGCGTGAGCCTCTTCCCTGTCCCTCTCAGACACCGATTGCAGTATCTGGGGACACTTGTCCACTACAGCACCAGTTCGGCCATTGTTCGGATGACATCGAGATTGTTGGTCCCGCAAATGAGAGTTGTCACCCCACTCGAGCGCCAGACTGCAAGCCGCTCGGCGATGCGCTCACGCGGTCCGCAGAGCGCTACCTCATCCACCAATGCGTCAGGCACTGACATGATCGCTTCGTTCTTCTTCCCGGCAAGAAAGAGCTCCTGAATCCTGAGGGCTGCCTCCTCGTAACCGTACCTGCACGCAATGTTGAAGTAGAAGTTCTTCTCCTTCGCGCCCATACCTCCGATATAGAGAGCGAGCATCGGTTTGACCGCGTTCCGGCAGGCGTCAACGTCACTGCCGAGATGGATATGAACGGTCGCAGCGATGTCGAACTGCGAGTTGTCCTGACCGCCGCCCGCTCGTGCAAAACCCTCATCGAGCCATTCGCGGTAAATACCCATCCTTCCCGGTGAGAGAAAGATCGGCAGCCAGCCATCACCGATCTCTGCGGCAAGCGCAACATTCTTTGGACCGACCGCCGCGAGATAGATCGGAATGCTCGAGCGAAATGGATGGATGATCAACTTCAATGGCTTGCCGAGACCTGTCCCACCGCGGACCGGGATATCGTAATGCTCTCCGTGATGCTCCAGAGGGCGCTCGCGCTTGAGTATCGTCCGCACGATCTCGACGTACTCTCTCGTGCGAACCAGCGGCTTGCCGTAGACGACGCCGTGCCAGCCCTCAACCACCTGGGGTCCGGAAACACCGAGGCCAAGGAGCATCCTTCCGCTTGTCAGAAGATCGATCGTCGCCGCTGTCATGGCGGTCATCGCGGGCGTCCGCGCCGGCATCTGCATGATCGCCGATCCGACCTTGATGCGGTCGGTCTTGGCGGCGACCCAGACAAGGGGCGAGATCGAATCTGAACCATAGGCCTCTGCCGTCCAGACTGAATGAAATCCGAGCCGGTCAGCCTCCTGTGCAAGGGCTACGTTATCCGCTGGAGCCGAGCCCCAGTATCCAAGATTAAGTCCAAGCCGCATCTTTCCTCCATCTCGACGCAGGGAACACCTTTGCTCCGTCACTGCATCAGGTTTTCGTTGTCAGATCTCGCAGCTCAGCTCACCAATCTGCTTGAGGTAGTCCGCCCGCCCCATCTTTGCGCTCGAGATCCTGCGCTGCCAAAGAAACTCAACAACCCCGCGTTTCGCAGCGTTTCCGAGGTGCGTCTCTTCCCATTCAGCTTCGCGCGCGAGACACGCTGCATAGAAGAGGTACATCATACGATCAGCGAGCGGCCGGAAAAAGACGCTTCCAGCCTGCTCATTCTCCGACTTCAGCTCATCCAGTTGGGCGCCGAGCGAATGGCACTCTCTGATCCCCGCTTCTCGCCACACCGAATGACGCAGATCAGCGAACATTGCCGAGAGCCTCTCACAGAAGACCTCATGACTTCCGAGGCGGTGGATATCCCTCAGCGATTGCACCAGCAGTGTGTTGTGAGCGCCTTCCCACGCCTCAAAGACAAGACTGTCGCGAAGCAGTCGCGGGAGAACAGAGAAGTTCTCCATCGCTCCGTTACCACCCAGAATCTCGATCGCGCCTCGGACGACATTCGTTCCGGAGATCGAAGCTCGATACTTGTTCAGATTGACCACAAACCGGAAGAAGGTAGCGACGGCGGGATCATCGTCCCCCGTCTCGATCAGATCGCGAAGGTGCGCCAGATAGAGACTACCCGAGACCAGCGCCATCGTTTCAGTTCGCATCTCCGCAAGCGATTCCGCGATCAACGGGAACCGCGCGATCGGGGCTCCAAACGCGCGTCGATGATTCGCGTATGTCGAGGCAATGACAAGGGCGCGTCGCGCCGCGCCAGCCGAGCCGACAGCGTTATATAGCCTCGACGTATTGATGACAAACTCCATGACGTACTGGAACCCACGACCACGAGCGTCGATCTCAAAAGCGAGCGCGTCACGGAATTCGACTTCCGCCGTCGCCAGTGATCTGGTTCCGAGCTTGTCCTTCAACTGCCGGATATAGAGTCCGTTTGGCTTTCCATCATCGAGATTGCGCGGGACGAGAAAGAGACCAAGACCCTTTGTTCCTTCCACCGCGTTTTCGGGACGTGCGGTGACCAGCGCCAGGTCCGCGGTGACATTCGAACAGAACCACTTTTCCCCATTCAATAACCAGGTCTGCTGAGTGGGATCAAGCACTGTCGCACGGCACGAATTCGCACCAACGTCGGAGCCTCCCTGCACCTCTGTCAAGAACTGTGCGCCATGGTAGCGTGTGCTGTAGTCGGGATCCAGCAAGCGCGGCAGATACTTCGATCGCAGCGGCTCGCTGCCCACTTGTTGGAGAGTCTTGATGACACCGGCTGTGCATGCGAGCGGGCAGTTGTGGCCCGCCTCGCCGTTGTAGGAGGAAATGTAGAAGAGCGCGAGCGCGAGCAAGTTGTTACCTGGATCAGCATAAACAGACATCGCGCCCGAGCCGTAGATGCACTCACCAGCCAGATGATGATCCCGCGAGTGGACTACGTTCTCCGTTCTTTCACCGATCGAGGAGAATCTCTCGAGGTGCGGAAGGTTCTCAGGAAGATTGGCTCGGCGCACTGCCTGATCCACGCTCGTTGCTGCCTCGGCGCCGAATTTCGACAGTCGAGGCAACGCCTCGCTCAATCTCTCCTCGCCCCAATGGAACTTGAGAACCGACTGCAGATTTCGATCAGACGTGTAGAAGTTGACTGGTTGCGCACGTTCCCAGTCCGCTATCTCTTCACGTCCTGTGTTCGCATCGCGCAATGTAGTCATAGAGTGAGAAGACACCTAGTGAGATAGCCGGCTGAGAATCTTCCGCGCGTGAGCGAGATGAACCTGATCGATCAACTTACCATCAAGCGCGATGGCGCCGAGACCCGTGAGGTTCGCTTCCTCAAGAGCAGCGACAACTCTCTTTGCCTCGTTGATCTCTGCCTCAGTCGGATTAAAAGCTTCATTGACGATCGCGATGTGAGAGGGATGAATGACTGTCTTGCCGTCGTATCCCAGGTGCCGAGCTGCCTGGCAGGCCAGATGCAAGCCATCAAGATCGGCAATTCCGAAATGGGGTGAATCGTAGGCGGCGACGCCGGCGGCACGCGCGGCGAGCAGAACATGCGAGCGCGCATAAAGCAGCTCTGGTTCTCCGGAGGTTGGCCGGCATCCGACTTCGCGCACCAGATCGGCCGAACCAAAGACAACACCGCCGACCATCGGGCTCGCTGTCGCGATTTCACGGCAAGCCAGTACCCCTCGCGGCGATTCGATCAGACAGAGCAGCTGTAGTGTCCGGGCAGCGGAGGCTCCGCTTGCGAGAATCGGCGCAATCGTGGATATCTCATCCGGACTCTCGACCTTTGGGATGAGAATCCCGGCGTTGCCGGCGGCGGCCACCGCGCGCGCATCTTCGATCGATTGAGAAGTCGCAAGACTGTTGATCCGGACAAAGACCTGTCTCTCACCAAAATCCATCTCGCGCAAAGTGCGCGCGACGGTCTCTCTCGCTGATTCCTTCTGATCGAGAGGTATCGAATCCTCGAGATCGAGAATAATCGCGTCAGCGACCGTCCCGCGAGCCTTCTCGATCATTCGCTCGGAGCTGCCGGGCACATAAAGCAGACTTCTCATTGGCCTGCTCCTTTCTTCGGAACAAGAACTCGCCGTCTGAGCGTGAGGACTACCTCACCACGCTGATTGCGTGCCCGCGTTTCGACATAGACAATGCCACGGTCCTGCTTTCCTGAAGATTCGCGTTTTTCAAGTACCTCCGTTTCAGCGTAGATCGTATCGCCGTGAAAAGACGGCGCCACGTGCTTCACATTCTCATACTCGAGATTGGCGATCGCGCGTCCACTGACATCGGCAACCGACATTCCAACGGTCAGGGCGAAGACGAAGGTTCCATTGACGAGACGCTGCCCGTGCTGCGTGCTGGCGGCGTAGTGGGCGTCGATGTGCAATGGATGCTGGTTCATAGTCATGAGACTAAACCACGTATCATCGTGTTCCGTGATCGTTCGACCCGGCCAGTGACGATAAACATCGCCAACACTGAACTCTTCGAAGTACCTGCCGTAGCTCATTTGACGCCTTGTCTTCTCGTCATGAGAACGTAGTGTCCCTTCCCCTACCGCCCTCGCGCCTTGGCAAAGGAAACGCCCCACGAAACCATAAGATAGTAAGTGGGAAAAGCGATCGATGTCCACACTGCCGGGCGCGGATACTCGAAAACCCCGATGACGATCAACACCATCAGCAGCCCCCACAATGAGCCCAGAATGATCGTCGTCGTCCCGAAGCGCCCTCCATATAAGGGGTAAAGATAGCGCAACGGAATAAACGTCATGACCGCCAGCAGGACGAGGATCGCAATCGCGACCTCTGGCGATGGCCTGAGGAAATAGAAATAGAAGGCCACCGCATTCCAGTACGATGGGAAGCCAAGAAAATAACCATCCTTTGTCTTGGCCTCCGATTGCGAGAAGCCGTAAGCGCTCGCGAGCAGTGGCACCAACAGCCACCAGGCAAGCTCACCGGGCAGAACGCCTGCTCGCCAGATGAAAAGCAGTGGCATTGAAGTGTAAGTGTGGAAGTCGGTGATGTCGTCAAGACGCCGACCATCAAAACCGGGAGTCCACTTCCTGACGTCTGCCCGCCTTGCGAGTATCCCGTCGGTCGAATCGATGATCGTCGCAACGATCATAAGCAGCAACGCGCCCCGGAAATTTCTGTCCCCGCCGACGATCATGAGGACGGCCATGGCGGCCGCAGCGACCAGCCCCGTCGCGGTGTAGAGGTGGACGCACCAGGCGAGCAGCTTGTGTGTCATTGGTTGCGGCCGTCATCGGGTTTCGGTTAGTTGGGGGTTGCCAGGAAGGCGACCTCGCCATTGATAACGGTCATGCGCGGTCGCGTTTTTGGAATTTCCTGTTCCGGGATGCGCATGATGTCGGCAGAGAGGACCGTCAGGTCCGCCAGCTTCCCGACCTCGAGCGAGCCACGGAGGTTCTCCTCAAAAGCCGCATAGGCCGCCCAGATGGTAAACATCTTGAGCGCCTGCTGACGTGTCACCGCCTGCTCCGCATGCCATCCTTCACCGGTGAATCCGCGGAGGTCTTTGCGCGATACCGCAGCGTAGAACTCGATCATTGGTTCACCGCGCTCGACCGGCGCGTCGGAACCGCCGGCGATGATGACCCCGGACTTGATCAGAGTCTGCCAGGCGTACGCCCCCTCAAGACGTTTCATGCCCAACCGACTGACCGCGAAGTGCAAATCACCGATGGCGTGCGAGGGCTGCATCGAGGGGATGATTCCGAGACTGGCAAAGCGCGGAATATCGCTCAACTGCAGAATCTGCGCGTGCTCGATCCTCCAACGAGGCTGACGAACCTTCCTCTGTTCGACCGGCACCGCCTTGAGCGCCTTCTCGTAGAGATCGAGGATAATCCGATTGGCCCGATCGCCGATGGCGTGCGTCTCGACCTGGATACCGGCTCGCAAAGCCTCAACGAGCATCGGGTATACTTCCTCTTCCTTCGCCGTCAGCAGCCCCCTCGTGTCGTAATCGGAGTACGGCTCGATCAACGCAGCGCCCTTTGAGCCGAGCGCGCCATCAAAGACAACCTTGATATCACGAAGTGTAAATCGATTATCGAAGGCGCCGATCCTTGCGCCTTCCTTGATCAACCGGTTTGCGGCAACGCCGGGACCATGAACGGCCTGATAGACGCGCAGCTTGATCTTTCCTTCCTTGTAGAGCCGCTCAAGGCGCTCGACGTCACCGTAGCTCCCGCCGGCATTCTGGATCTGACACCAGCCGAGCGCGACGCTGCGAGCGGCTCCGATGATGAGGGCCTGATCGGCTTCGTCGGCTCCGCCGCGCGGCACCAGTTGCTGAACCGCTCCTTGCGCGCGATCAAGCAGCATTCCGGTCGGCTCGCCCGTCTGCTTGTCCTTCATGATCTCGCCGCCAAAAGGATTGGGAGTATCCCTTGTGATCCCGGCGATCTTCAAGGCGGCGGTGTTTGCGATTCCAGCGTGTCCATCGGCGCGGACGAGATAGACGGGATTGTTTGGCGCGACGCGGTCGAGGTCCTGACGCGTCGGAAACGTTTGTGGCTGCCAGAATGTCTCAATCCAGCCTCGCCCAGTCACCCAGGCCCCCGGCTTCGCCTGCTCCACGCGTGCCTTCACCTTCGCAAGGAAGTCGGCGAGGCTGGACGTCCCTTCGAGATTGAGCGTCATCTCGCGCAATCCGACCCCGGAGAGGTGGTAGTGCGAGTCAGTCAACCCCGGCACGACCGTCGCGCCTTCGAGATCGATGATCCTTGTTTCGGCGCCTTCGAACTTCTTCGAATCAGCATTCGAGCCGACGAAGACAATTCGTGTTCCCTTGACGCCGATGGCCTCAGCGTGCGGTTGACGGTCGTTGACAGTATATATATTGCCGTTGCGAAAAATGCGATCGGCTCTCTCGCTCTGGGCCACGTTGGACTCGATGCTGAGCACGGAAGCGCAAACCACAACGATGATTGCAACTGTTGCCAGAATCCTCATGTACGTTTCTTTCTTTTCGCGCATTAGAGAGTCTTGAGGCCTGCGTCGAGAGCTTCCACAAGCTCATCCATATTGTCCTTGGTCGCAATCAGCGGTGGACCGAGTCTGATGACATTGCCATAGAGCCCGCCTTTGCCGACCAGGACGCCACGTTTCCGCGTCTCTTCAAAGATCTTTCCGACGGCTGCCGCATCCGGTTCTTTCGTCTTCCGGTCTTTAACAAACTCGAGCGCCTGCATGAGACCCATCCCGCGGACGTCGCCGATGACGTCATAGCGTTCCTTCAACCCGGACAACTTCTCGCGGAGATAGTCGCCGACGACTTTTGCGTTGTGAGCGAGATTTTCGCCTTCGATGACTTCGATCGTTGCGAGCGCCGCGCGCATGGTCACGGGATTGCCACCAAACGTCGAAAAACTTAGTGGCGGGACCGAATCGGCAACCTCGGGTCGCGCGATGGTTGCCCCGATCGGAATGCCATTGGCCATTCCCTTCGCGAACGTCATGATGTCCGGCTCGACGTCCCAATGCTCGATCCCGAACATCCGATCGCCGGTTCGTCCCCAGCCCGTCTGCACTTCGTCGCAGATAAAGACCCCGCCAAACTGCCGGACGATCGCAACCGCCTCCTTGAAGTACTCCTTTGGCGGAGTGATGAATCCTCCAACCCCCCTGAACGGCTCTGCC
>JANNRD010000607.1:0-4429 GCA_031401095.1 Acidobacteriota bacterium | reverse complement strand
GTGAGTCATTCGTTGCGACGAGGGGTATGCCCGTCTTGCGAGACAGATCGACAAGCGGCTTCCGGATGCGCTCCTGCGGTTCGAGACCGTGATCCTGAATCTCGAGATAGTAATTCCCCTTGCCGAGAATGTCCTCGAACTCCAGCGCGGCTCGCGCCGCCTCGTCGAACTTATCACGAAGAAGAAATGAGGGTGGAACGCCGCTCAGACAAGCTGAGAGCCCGATCAGCCCTTCACTGTAGCGCGAGAGCAGATCACGGTCTATCCGCGGCTTGCGCCAGAAGCCTTCCGTGTATGCCAGAGAGGAGAGCTTCACGAGATTGCGATAGCCTCTCAGATCCTTCGCCAGCAATACCAGATGGTTGGTCGGCTTCTCACCCGCTGAGAGTCCCGGCATTCCCGGATCAAATCGGCTTCCCCGAGTGTAGTAGGCCTCGATTCCAATGATCGGCTTGACCCCGACTGCTTTCATTTTTTGGTGGAAAGACAGAGCGCCGAAGAGATTACCGTGATCGGTGATCGCCACTGCCGGCATCCCCATCTCTTTCGCCCGCTCCGCCAGAGGCGATATCCTGTTCGCCCCATCCAGCAAGCTGAAGTCCGTGTGAAGATGAAGGTGAACAAATTGCTTATTCGTGCCAAGCATATGCTTATTAAGCATACCTCCCTACTTAAGCAGGCCACGCGGACTGCTTAAAGCATCCTATTATCACTCCCATTCGATCGTGCCGGGTGGCTTAGAGCTGAGGTCGTAGACGACGCGGCTGATCCCTTTCACTTCACTCACGATACGGCGGGACATTCTATCGAGGACGTCATAGGACAATCGCGCCCAATCGGCGGTCATCCCATCGACGCTCTCGACTGCGCGTATCGCGACCACTCGCTCGTAGGTTCGCTGATCTCCCATGACCCCGACTGTGCGGATCGGCAGCAGAACCGCAAAGGCCTGCCAGAGCCGATCGTACTCCCCTGCCGCCCTAATCTCCTCCTGGACGATCCAATCGGCATCCTGCAGAAGTCTCACTGAGTCCTCATCCACAGGACCCAGAATCCGAACAGCCAGCCCCGGCCCCGGAAATGGTTGCCGCTCGATCAACTCGGCGGGCAGACCCAGTTCCCGGCCGACAGCTCTCGCCTCGTCCTTGAAGAGTTCGCGGAGCGGTTCAATCAGTTTGAGATGCATTCTTTCGGGCAGGCCGCCGACGTTGTGGTGACTCTTGATGACTGCCGACGGCCCTCGAACCGAGACTGATTCGATGACATCAGGATAGAGAGTCCCCTGGACAAGAAAATCGACCTCTCCCAGGTTCCTGGCCTCCTCCTCGAAAACATCGATAAAGGTCCGACCGATGATCTTCCGCTTGCGTTCCGGATCCACTTCGTCGCGCAGGGCACCGAGAAACCGTTCTCCCGCTGCGATGCCCCTCACACGAAACCGCCCAAATACCTCGAAGGCAGCAAGCACCTCCTCAAATTCGCCCTTGCGCAGGAGCCCGTTATCGATGAAGAGGCAGGTCAGCCGGCTCCCGATCGCGCGCGCCACAAGGGCTGCCGCCACCGCAGAGTCAACCCCACCGGAAAGACCGCAGACCGCGCTTCCGTCCCCGACTTGCGACCTGATCCCCGCAATCGCCGACTCGATGAAGTGCGCCGGCGTCCAGTCTCCCTTGCAGCCACAAATCCCCATGAGAAAGTTCGCCAGAACGAGCTTTCCATGCGGTGTGTGTGCCACTTCGGGATGAAACTGAATGCCATAGATTCGTTTCTCAGGGTCTTCAACTGCCCCCAGAGCGTTATCAGTCACAGCCGTTGTCAGATAGCCCGCGGGCGGCTCAACGACGTGATCCCCGTGACTCATCCAGACCGGGAACTCATCCGGTAGCCCCTTCAGCAAATCGCTCTCGCCTTCTCGCCTCACCACTGCGAGCCCATATTCCCTTCTCGCGGAAGCCTCGACTCGTCCTCCGCAGAAATAGCTAAGAACCTGGAGACCGTAGCAGACGCCGAGCACGGGTATCCCAAGCTCGAATATCTCTGGCGAGCAATGCGGAGCGCCCGATTCATAGACAGAACTCGGGCCGCCCGAGAGAATAAGCCCCCTGGGCTCGATCCTGCGAATGAGATCGGGCGAGAGGTGGTACGGGTGGATCTCGCAGTACACCCCAAGCTCTCGAACCCGTCGAGCGATCAATTGTGTGTACTGCGAACCGAAATCGAGGATAACTATCGTTTCGAACTTGGCTGGCACTTCCCCTCCTTGCTGTCAGCTCCGAGCCTGTTCGGAAGGAACCTGAGTATGATTGAGACGGGCTGATAGCAGTCAAGCTGGCTAGCAGAATGCATCCTCTAGCGCGCTTTCCGATCGAGTGGGCCCTCCGAGCTCTTGACGGAGGACTCGTCGGTCGCCGGCCGTCTCCAGCGGGAGAAAAAATTCCACACCTTCAGCGTCGGACCGTGAAGCACGTAGCTGGCCGCGAGAATCAAGAGCACCTCCTGCGAAAAGAACCATATTCCGGCAAGAAGCAGCGACAACAGAGGTAACGCGACAAATGGTTTGTTGCTGCCCAACCCGATGCTCTTGAAGCTCGAGTAGCGCATGGTGCTGACCATGAGGATAGCGAGGAGGGCCATCGCGACCACCAAGAGGTAGCTGTAGAGGAGAAACTGCTCTGCGGGATAGGCAATCAGCGGACGTGGTGAGAAATGGATGACCGCCGCCAGCAGCCCGGCCGCAGCCGGGATCGGAAGACCGACGAAGAAGCGCTTGTCGAGCTTTGGTGAGGCGCCAGCGACCGCAAACCTGGGAGCCCGCGCCACGACATTAAACCGAGCCAGACGCAACGCGCCACAAATCAGAAAGAAGAACGAGACGCCCCAGCCAATCCTTTCAAGGCCGGGCGTTAAACCATAGCCCCAGGTATAGGCGAGAACCGCCGGGGCGATGCCAAATGTCAGGACGTCGGCAATACTGTCCAACTCAACGCCGAATTCGCTTGTTGCCTTTGTCATTCTCGCAATCCGCCCATCGAGACCATCAAGCAGAACGGCAAATCCGATCGCGCGCGCGGCATCGTCCAAAAGCGCCGTCGCGTGTGCAGTTTCGAGTACCTGATAGCCCTTCAGGGAGTTGATCACGGCGTAGAAACCGCAAAGAATGTTCCCGATCGTGAATGCGCTCGGAACGAGATAAATGCCTCGTCTGATGCCCTTCCGTACCGGAGTTGGAGGCATCGGCTGCGCCCCATCTTCACTCATGATTTGACTCTTCCAAGGACGGTGACCCCGCCCTTCACCCGATCGCCCCTCTTGACGGCAACCTCGATACTTGAGGGAAGGAGCACGTCGACGCGCGACCCAAACTTGATCAGACCGACACGCTCACCTCGCGCCACGTCTGTCCCCAATTCCTTCGAGAAAACAATCCGTCTCGCGATCAATCCTGCGATCTGCTTGAAGACTACTCGCACCACCCCGTCGTCGATCGTGACGACGTTCTGCTCGTTCTCGACAGATGCACGATGATTCATGGCGACGAGGAAGCTTCCGCGCCGGTACTCGATTCCGGTGATCTTGCCCGCGAGCGGAGCCCGGTTGACATGAACATCCAGGACCGAGAGGAAGATGCTTACAAGTGTTCCGTTCTCAACTTGATTGCCGTCGGGTACGGAGCCGATAAGGACCACTCTTCCGTCTGCGGGCGAGACAATCACACCCGGTTCCATCGGGACGTCTCGCTCCGGATCTCTAAAAAAGAACGCCACAAAAGACGCGAGCAGAATGCATAGAGCGCCCGGCACGAGCAGCCACGGCCAGAACGGGGTCAGCACCAGGCCAGTAAGCCCTAGAATCGCCAGCGGCAGAAGAAAAGTGTAGGCATCACGAACCATAGGCTTGACCCTTGACATCCATCCGTCGGCCCCGCGTTGAAGACGATGCGGGAGGCCCTCCTGACCGGCTTCAAAAGAAACTTGGCCAAAGAATGTCTGGTAACGAAAACGGGAACACCTCAAGTGTCCCCGTTCCAAATGAGAAAGTCTGTACGAAAAGAAAGGTCTCTGCTAGTGTCCCATCGCTCGAGCCCGATAGCGGCTGGCAATAGCTTCCATTTGATCCTTCAGCAAAAGCTTCTTCTTCTTGAGAACGTTTTCCTCGAGCTGTTCGTCGTCATTAGGAAAAGGGAGTGAGGCGAGCTCATCCAATCGCGCTTCAAAGTTCCGGTGCTCAGTTGCGAGTTCCTGATACTGTTCATCGTGATCAGCCAGGTAGTCCTTCAAAGCAGCCTCACTAGTCGGAATGCTCATTGGCGTGTCCTCCTTTGAACTTAGAGTTAACCGACGTCAGGTGCAATCAAATTCGCGATTCTGGTGGGAATACTAATCCAAAGCCCAGCCGTCAAGCAACAAGTCTATCCCACTCGCCGCCATGG
>JANNRD010000606.1:0-18691 GCA_031401095.1 Acidobacteriota bacterium | reverse complement strand
GGCTGACCCGCCGGGCCGGTTGGAGTCCGCTCGTCAATATACACTACGTACTTTCAGGCCTCCAAGTGTAGCCGATAGCTAGAACTCAAGCGGCAGGTGAACTATATTGAGGTTCCACTCTTAGCTGGCGGAGATAATCATGAAATCGAGCATCAGTCCGCTTCTAGTGCTTGTGCTGCTGATGGCAGCTTCCCAGCCGTTTGGCCTGGGCAATGCGGCGCTGACACCGCAACAGGAAACCAAGATCCGCATTGGAACAGCCGAGGTCGCTCTCGACGTCATCGTCAGGGATAAGAAGGGACGTCCGGTCAAAGACCTCACCTCCTCGGACTTTGAAGTCTATGAGGACGGCGTGCGCCAGCAGCTCGAGTCATTCCGACTGGTAGTGCGCGAACCAGGCACCGACGTCACTGCCAACCGCGGTAAGGAAGCACCCTCGGCGGTGGCGACCCCGGCAATCGCCGCCACCGCTCCCGGTAAGACCAAGACGCCTGGCGTGATTGCGTTGGTGTTTGACCGGCTCGCCCCGGAGGCGCGTGCGCTGGCGCGCAAGGCGGCGACGGCTTATGCGGATGAAGGCCTGATGGGCAACGATTTCACGGGCGTTTTCGCCGTCGATATGTCGCTCATCACGTTGCAGCAGTATACGGATAATCCGCAACTCGTTAGACAGGCGATCGATCGAGCGACTTCGCGGAGCAGTTCGAGCTATTCATCCGGCACGGAGCAGGTGCGCAGTCTCGCGGACCGGAGCGCGGCCCTGGAACGGCAGGCGGCGGCCGCCCAATCGGCTTCCATTGCTGCCGGCGGGGCACGCGATAGCGCCGGAGCCGCGGCTAGCGGGCAGGCGGCCGGCCAAGCCATCGTCGAGCAGGCCTTTGTCCAGATGCAAATACAGATGTTCGAGACCTTCGAGACGTTGGAACGCAACCAACAGGGGCACGCCACCATTAATGGCTTGCTGGCTCTGATCAATTCGATGCGCAACCTGCCAGGGCGAAAAAGCGTGCTCTTCTTTTCCGAGGGGCTGGCGCTCCCTGTGGCGGTGGTCGAACAGTTCAAATCGGTCATCAACACGGCGAATCGCGCCAACGTCAGCGTCTACGCCGTTGATGCCGCAGGTTTGCGGATTGATAGTCCGAACGCCGAGGCGACGCGTGAGATCAACTCGCTTGCCGAGCGACGTATGAACCAGGTCCACCGGACGCAAGATCCTTCCGGACCACTGATGAAGGGCCTCGAACGCAACGAAGACCTGCTGCGTTTGAATCCGCACAGTGGTCTTGCTGATTTGGCTGATCAGACAGGCGGTTTTCTCATCCGCGACACCAACGACCTGAGCGCTGGATTGCGCCGCATTGATGAGGATATGCGCGTGCATTACCTGGTGACTTATATGCCGAAGAACCAGGCGTACGACGGGCGTTTTCGCCAGGTCTCGGTCAAATTGACGCGCCCGAATCTGGAAGTGCAAACCCGCAAGGGCTACTACGCAGTCGATAACTCAATTGCGTCGCCGGTGCTCGATTACGAAGCGCCGGCCTTCGCCGCTCTTGGTTCGGCGCGCGGCGCTAATCGGTTTGCCCTGCGGATCGGCGCCTTGAGCTTTCCCGAACCGAGGCGTCCGGGGCTCACACCGATCCTTGTTGAAGCCCCAGCCAACGCGTTCACGCTGACCGCTGACAATGAAAAGAAGACCTACAAGGCCGATTTTTCCGTCCTCGTGCTGGTCAGGAATGAATCGGGGCAAGTGGTTGAGAAGCTGAGCCAGCACTATCCGTTGAGCGGGCAGTTAGACAAGATCGAGGCAGCCAGGAAGGGAGAGATACTTTTCTATCGCGAAGCGCTACTGGCGCCAGGACGCTATACGATTGAAGCCGTGGCCTACGATGCGCTTTCAGGCGAAGCAAGCGTGCGCAGCACGAGCGTGGACGTCTCGGGCAGCGATGAAACAAAACTGCGGATGAGCAGTTTGATACTGCTCAAGCGTGCGGATCGTTTGAGTGTCGAGGAGCGGAAAAAAGAACATCCATTGCATTTTGGTGAAGTCGTCGTTTATCCAAACCTGGGCGAGCCATTGCGGAAGTCAATTACCAAACAGCTTGCCTTCTTCTTCACGGCCTGGCCCGCGAACGGTTCGACCGAAAAACTAATGCTGACGGTGGAGGTGCTACAAAACAACCGCAGTCTGGCTCTGATTCCAGGTGAATTGCTGGACCCTGACGCGACCGGCTCAATCAAGTACGCCAGCGCGCTGCCCATCATTGATTTTCCGCCGGGAAATTATGAATTACGGGTGTCACTCAAAGATGGGCACGGCAGCATCAATCGTTCATCTCCTTTCCGAATCGAGATGTAGGACGGCGCACCATGATTCCGATGAGCCAAACCCGGCTCAGGGGCGCTGGATCAATTCTGAAAGACCACGTTATCAATGACGACCGTTCCTTTGGTAGTCGTACATTGAGTACACGAGACGAGAACATTCACCGAAGTTAGCTTTTTCAGGACATCCTTTATTTTGACGTTCACATCGGCCCAGGATGGCTGCGTCAGGGAATTGAGCGGCACCTTGTACGTGTTGAAACCCGAACTGACCTTGAAGCTCATTTGCGGACTGCCTTTTGATATTTCAATGCCCTGGCTGTGGCTGATGAATTCGACCGTGATCGATGAAACGCCGGTCACATAGAGTTGTAGCGCCAGAAACTTGTAGCTGCTTACATCATCAGCAACGGCTTTCCCATCCTCATGGGCCTGACCGTGTACTTCAACTCCAACCCCCGCGTAATCATTCGTCCCCTGTAATTCGTAATCGAAGGCGATGGCACGGTTGGTACTATCCTTGCTCAGCCTGACGAATTCGGGTGCCGGCGGATTGGCCGACGCCAGCCCTTTGAAGTGACTCGGAAACGTCGCTTGCTGCTGATAGGCGTACAATTGTACCAAGCCGCGACGACTGCTCACGGGGCGACCGTCCGATGCGGTTTCAAAATCGGCGTAGACCAGATTGCCACTATCCTGCGTCAGCTCAACGCCGGGTTCCAGCGCCCACGCTGTCAGGGCACCAGCTTCACAAGCCTTCCTGGTTTCGAGCGGAAAGAGCGCAGCGAGCGCCACGACGCAATAGACGGACAATTGAATGATTGATCTCATGTAGTCTCCTCATCTACAGAGTTCTCAAAAAGGACGTGCCAACAACTGATCGTCATAAGAACTTCCTGGACGCCCGATGATTATTGGGTCGTGAGCCTGCTCAGCAAGCTTTTGGCTTCCTCAGCAAATTCACCTTTGGGTGCTTCTTGCAGATAAGCCCGCAGGGCGCGAATCGCTTCATCGTTGCGTCCACTCTTTAGATAAACCTGCGCCAGATAGTAGTGCGCCACAAAATAGTTAGTTCCCCCGATGATCAGGGCTTTCGAGAGCGCCCGTTCTGCACCAGGCAATTCACCGATATTCTGCAGAGCAATGCCGAGCAACATGTGGGCGCCAGCCCGTGTGCTGTCGATAGCGATAGACTGGTTCAACTGAGCGATGGCGCCAGGGTAGTCCTGTCGTTCGAGCATTACCAACGCGAGATTAAAGATCGAATTGAAATATTTTGGTTCTTTCTCCAGCGCTAGGCGAAACTGTGTGGTCGCCTGACCCAATTGCTTCCGCTTGAGATATTGCACGCCCAGATTGTTGTGGGCGGCGATGTAATCGGGATAGATGGCGAGAGCTCGTTGGAGGTGTTCGATGGCCCCTGACGGGTCTCCTTTGCGAGCCAGCTTGACACCTTGAGCGAATTCTTTCCGCGCCGCAACGGGGACTGACTGGCTCAACTCGGAGGTCGAAACCAAAGCCGCATTCGGGGCGCGAGTGGTTATCATCTCTTTTCTACGGAGGCTGATCGTCAGCAGAGCGAGCTGGCTCCGGGCGAGACGCACTGTTTGAGTCACCGGTTCATAAAGCTCTTCATCCGCTATGACCTGAACGTAATACTCTCCTTCGCTCAGATTCGGAAAGCGGAATTCGCCCTGCTTGTTGGTGTAGAGGGAGGTCAAGGGTCTCTTCAGGTCGCCGAGGATAACCTTGATATAGAATTCTGCTGTTTGCCCGGAGCGCAATAAGATCCGGCCCTCAATACCGGCATCATTGGGATCACCTCCCCGGCGGGGAATGTCCAGCGGGATTACTTGTGGTAAAGCGTGGATGGCAAGACTGCATAAGCAACCCAAAACCAAGCCGAGCTGAAGCAGCTTCCATCTCATATAAGATACGCTGGCCGCATGACCACTGATGCAACCCCATTCTCCCGGACCGGAAGGTGTCGAAGAACAAAACGGCGCGAGCAGGGTGTTCCCTCCTCGCGCCTGTTTTCTGAGATCGTTGTGCTGCCGTCGGCTGTTTTAGAAGTAAAACTTCAAAGCCAGTTCGACGATGCGACGGCCACGCTTGTTCGTAATCTTACCGAAGTTGCTCAGTGTGTCCTGGTCAAAGGAGAATCCGCCAGTCGGGTCACAGACATTATCTCGCAAGCCGCCACTTCCATTGGGTACGCCATTCACCCGCCTGTTGCACACCGTACGCAGGGTAAGATGGACGTCACTGTTGCTTGGGTTGGTCAGGTCAAACCTGGTCGGATAGGCCTGATTGAAAATGTTAAAGAACCCCGAGCGGAATTGCAGACTCTTGGATTCGGTGATCTTGAAGTTCTTGAAGAACGACACGTCGAAGTTGCTCCGACTCGGGAAGCGGACGTAGAACGGCGGCTGGGAAGGGCCTGATGTCGGAAATGTCGGGATCCCAAGGGCGCCGATATCGAGAATGCGGTCACCCAGATCTTTGTTATTGCTGAGACCCGGATTCTTCTTGTAGACAGGCGTGATGGCGCCCGTCGAGGCGTTGGATGAACCGCCGTTGGCGAAAGCATCGCTCCCGAACCAAGCCACAGCTTGACTGGTCCCGGCTATGTCACCGGAAAACTTCAAGCGAACCGGCGTGCCGGATTGGAAGGTAGTGATCCCCGAGACTTGCCAGCCATTGAGCACGCCACGCATCACCGGATTGTTAAACGAACCGCGCGCCAACCCGGGGATGTTGTAATTATACGAAAGGTTGAAGACGTGCGTGCGGTCAAAGGGCAAGACGCCCCAGCTTCTTCCTCGCGTATCAATCGGATCGGCCCAGGCTGAACCATCGCTTTCATTGACGGCGGTCGTCCCCAGGGCCTTACCGAACGTGTAGGTTGCAAAATACTGGAGATTCTTCCCAAATTGCCGGCTCAACGTTGCCTGTAGCGAGTGATAAGTGGAGGTGCCGGTGAACTGGTAATAACCGATACTGTTGTAGGCGGAGTACGGCTTGTACACTCTAAGCAAAGCCGAGTCCTGCGCTACTGAAACTCTCTGGACCGGAATGGAAAGGTTCGCATTGCCGACAGTCCCCGAAAGTAACGCCCCTGCGGGCACAAAATTGACCTGTCGCTGTTGTGGCAAATGTCTGCCCTGGGTGCCGACATAGGCGACCGTAAAGATATTGCTGCCGGGCAGTCGCTTCTCAATTGTCAGGCTCATGTTCGCGACCATTGGCAGGTTGTTTGAATCTTTGTTGCGCGATGTAATATCCACGGCGCCGATGCCCGCGAAGGGATCAAGTTTGCCAAGATCTCCGAAAGTAAGACCGTTCCCCTTGTCGCCCGACCACGTGTCAAACTTCGCCGCGTATCTGTTCGGCAAGACACCGCTCGAGTAGTAATCGTAATTGCCCTGAACGCGGTTGTAGAACAACCCTGCCCCAGCGCGTACCACCAAATCGCCCTTGCCTCTGACATCCCAGGCAAAATTCAACCGCGGCATGATGGCCGGCGGTTCGTTGTCGAGAACCCCTTTCGGTATTTGTCCAGTAGCCGCTCTGAGGATGCCGTTCGGCTTGGTTTTATCGCCGTTGAGGAAAAGCCCCTGCGACTTAACATACGTGCTGGGGTCGAACAATACACCCAGCCCTTTCCGCTCGAAATTGTTTGGGAGATATGCCACGCGCAGGCCAGCCTCGACCGTCAGGTTGGAGCGAACCTTCCAACTATCCTGCGCGTAGAACTCGTAATTGTAATACCGGAAATTATCTATCGGGCGATCAGTGCCCATCGTGATTTCAATCGGGTGTCCAGTATAAAGGTCACCAAAGTTATTACCCGTCCCGGTGCTCTGTCCCCATTGGGCAATCTCAATATTGACATCTGAATTGGATTGCTGACGCTTATTCGCCTGTTCGATAAAGAGACCGAGCTTCAGCGTGTGCGAGTTGTAAACCTTGGTTAGATTATCCGTCACCGCAAAAGAATCATTCCAGGCCAGCACGGGGTAGCCATACGCAGTAAAAAGGTTGCCTAACCCACCATCGCCCCAGGGAACCACGCTCACCGGAATATATGGGTTGCTATTCGGGAAATAGCCGACCTTCGTCACACCCAAAGCTTTGTATGACACTTTGTCGGGTTCAGCATAATCGTAGTTGAGCTTCAACTTACTGGCGCCGAACAGGACCTCGTTCGTCATCGTTGGGCTGATGATGTTGGTCAGGTTGACGACCACCGAGCGACCCAGGTTCTTGCTGGTCAGCTTGCCTGGAACTTCGTAATCGGAAGAGTCCCACCACAGACCGCGCGGGAAGCCCTGTGTCTCATACTCGCGCGCGAGGCGCACATAAAGCTTCGTCTTTTCGCTGATGTTGTAATCAAAACGCGTCGTGAACTGGTTACGGTCATTCGGCCGGAGCACACTGTAGACGTAATTGTACTGCCCTTTTGGGTCAGTGAAATTTGGCGCAGGATAGAGATTAATCAGCGCCTTACCAAGACCCGTTGGGTCAACGCAAGGTGCGAGATTCTTATTCGGCGCAGGCTGCCCGGCGACATAGCCCGGAGCGGTACAGCCCGCCGGGACGTTGACCGTCCCCGATAGTCCGCTGAAATCACCCGCGCGGACCTTTAACGAAGGGACAAGGCCGAGTTTCGAACCTTCATCGACGCGCTGGTAGTAATACTCGTAGCCGACAAAGAAAAAGAGCTTGTCACGCTTCTTATTGAAATCGATGCCGGGGATGATCACCGGGCCGCCGATATTTCCACCCGGGTAATTGTATTTGCTCGCGGGTTTCTGAATGCCGGCGATGCTGTTGGAACGATCATTGGCGCCGAGACTGTGGTCGCGTGAATAGTCATAAAGCGAGCCGTGAAAGGCGCTGGCTCCTCCCTTTGTTGTGGCGCTGATAAGCACGGAACTGGTTCCATGCTCAGCCGCATAGTTGCTGGTCTGAACCTTAACCTCCTGCACCATATCCGGGTTGGCAGTGATAACGGTTCCATTGTTAGAGCCAATGTCCATCATCCGTGCTCCGTCAATTGTCACCGTATTATTCTCACCGCGCAGACCGTTGACGTGATAATTGCTGTTCGCGTTGGCACCGCCACCGAAAGAGACGCTCTCGAGGTCAGTCCCATCCGGCGCAACCACGCCGGGCAAAATGCGCAGGAGCTCGAGTGAACTGCGGCTGATGATTGATAGGTTTTGAATTTGCTTCGCTGTGATCGTGTTCTCTTTGGCGCCAGTCTCCGTCTGCAATGTCTCAACTGCCGCCGAAATAGTAATCGTTTCTGAAGGCGCGCCAGCCGGCAGAACGACATCCAAACCCCGGACATCGCCCGGACTCAACGAGACACCCTTCTGCTCGACCGATTTGAACCCGGTCCGCTCAGCTTTGAGGGTGTAGACGCCAGGATTGAGCGCGCTGAAGGCATAACCGCCCACATCCGAGGACTGAGCCTTGCGCTCATCCTTCGTGGCCTCATTGACCACCGTCACTGCCACATTCGGTATGACCGCGCCATTTGCATCTTTGATCGTGCCACGCAAAGTCGCACTGCCAATCGATTGTGCAGACACGCCAGTTGTCAGAGCGAGCAGGAGAATCGCACTGAGCAACAAGCACGGCCAATGTGTCGATCCCGATTGATCGGTCACGAGTGAAAACAGCCACCTAGCACGGGTTACCGTTGTCATATAGTCTCCGGGCGTTGTCGCGAGTCCTGGATTCTGACTGTCAGCTCTTACACGTGGGACGAGTGCTGGAAAGTAGAAGGATCGTCTACTTGCCGCCAAAGCTCTAACCTCAAGATCGAAAATCAAGATCGAAAATCCCAGCAGTACCAATCGGCGCATTCGTGTTAGAAAGATCGATTGCAACCCCAGGATGCCGAACACTATAGCTGCCGTGATCTTTGGAGTCAACCCCGTTTTTGCCCGCGCCGGTGGAGACTGTGATTGAGTTGGTTGGGCTCGCCAGACTGACGCTTAGAGAGGCGGCGACAACACCGGGAGCCTCGCATCGCCAGCTGAGGCGCACAAGATGTAACTGAAAAGAAATCGAATCAAAAACTTCTACAGTTTCCGCCCCGCATCCTGCCATTGGTGTTCTGAATAGTCGCCGTACGCTAGAATGGGTGCCACGCCCGGCGCGTTGGCAGGCCGCCATCCATCTGTGCGTGCATTGCGTGACACACGGTACCGACGGTCGTGAGGAAGTCCTGAAAAGCCGTAAAGACTCTCCTTAACTGGATACTTGGCCATGACAAGCGTGACAAATCGGCGTGACTTTCTCAAACTCACCTCCGCTGCGACCGTCGCGGGAGCCTTCGATAGACCAACAGCAGCCGCGAGCGTCGCTGTCGAGGGAAATATCGGCTTCAACGGCACGCTCTGCCTCTTCTCCAAACCCCTGCCTGCGATGAATTGGCAACAGCTCGCACAGGCAGTCAGGAAGCTCGGTTTCGGCGGCGTCGACCTGACTGTTCGCTCCAAAGGCCACGTCCTCCCCGAACGTGCGACAGAGGACTTACCCAAAGCTGTCGCCTCGATTCAAGCTGAGGGCCTGCGCGTGCCGATGATCACGACAGAGTTGACTTCGGCCAGTGATGCGACCGCGAGGCCGATTCTGCAAACGGCAGGCAAACTACAAATCCCCTTTTGCAAGCCGGGCTATTGGAAGTATCAGTTCGTCGATGTCCGGCGAGAGTTGGTGCAGTTCGCCAGGGAGTTTCGCCCACTGGTTGAATTGGCCAAAGCGAGCGGTGTGCAACTCGGCTTCCACAATCACGAAGGCAACCTGGGCGCGACGCTGTGGGACGTGGCCAGTGTCATTGACACGCTGGACGCGAAGACTGCCGGTTACTACTTCGACGTGCGCCACGCCGTGGTCGAAGGCGCCGGTGCAGGTTGGAAAGCGGCATTCAATCTGGTTGCACCACGTTTGAAGATGATCGCGGTCAAGGATTTTTATTGGGAGAAGACCGCCCAGGGGTGGAAGATCGTCAACTGCCCGCTCGGTCAGGGAATGGTGGATTGGAAGGCGTATTTCAAGCTGCTCAAGCAAGCCAATTTTCAAGGGCCACTTTCGCTGCATCTGGAGTATGAGATTGCGGGTGCGACGAAGGCAGTGCAGGAAGAGAATACCCTCGCAGCGGCGCAACGCGATCTGGACTTTGTGCGGGCGCGGTTGAAAGAAGCTTACGCAACAACATAGGACCTCGAGATGACGAAGCAATCGCGTCGCAACTTTCTGCGCCAGGCAATCGCGTCGTCGGTCATGCCGAGTAGTTTGACAGCTCCTGCTTATCTGAAAGCGGCTGATCGCGCCACGGGCATCCGGGTTGAATCGGTAACTCTCGCCTACGAAGAGCACCGCTACCGCGCCCCTTACAAATTCGGCGGCGTTCCGGTTGATCGCGCGACGATTCTGAACGTCACGGCGTCTGTGCGCACGCGTAGCGGCAAACTCGTCAAAGGCTTTGGCTCCATGCCGCTCGGCAACGTCTGGTCTTTCCCCTCGCGCGAGCTGCCCTATAACACGACGCTTGGCGCGATGAAGGCGTTGGGCGAGCGCCTCGCGAAGCTGACCAGCGACTACCACGAATACGGCCACCCGATCGAGATCAACTTTCAGCTTGAGCCGCAGTACCTCAAGGCCGCCAATGAAGTCTCGCAAGAACTGATGCTCGCGCAGCCGATTCCCAAGCTCTGCACGCTGGTCACCGCCAGCGCCTTTGACGCCGCCATCCACGACGCTTATGGCAAGACACTCAATCGGAGTTGCTATCAGACCTATGGCCGCGAGTTGATGGGCGAGAGTCTGGAGCGCTACCTGAACGCCGATTTCAAGGGTGAGGCGTTGCAGCCGTACATCAATCTACAGCCGCGCCCGCGCATCTCGATGTTCCATTCGGTGGGCGGGGTGGATGCGGTGTTCGCTTCGGAATTGAGAGTACGGCTGAATGATGGCTTGCCGGAGACGCTGGCCGAATGGATCAGGTTCAACGGTCTGACGCATATCAAGATCAAGCTGCAAGGCGAAGATTTGCAGTGGGACATCGAGCGCACCGTCAACATTGACCGCGTTGCCAACGAGACGGGGCCAGGAACGGATTGGAAGTTTTGTGTGGACTTCAACGAACGCTGCCCAAACGTTGATTACGTACTCGAGTACCTGCGCAAGGTGAGAGAGCAGACGCCGCAGGGCTTCAGCCGGATTCTCTATCTGGAACAGCCGACGGCGCGTGATCTAAAAGCCAATCGTCAAAACGTCATGCACGAAGCGGCAAAGCTTCGCCCGGTGGTGATTGACGAATCGCTGACCGATCTGGAAAGCCTGCTGCTCGCACGTGAGATGGGCTACACGGGCGTCGCGCTCAAGGCTTGCAAGGGGCAATCGCACGCGATGCTCATGGCGGCGGCAGCGCAGAAGTACAGGATGTTTTTGTGCGTGCAGGATTTGACCTGTCCGGGCGCGTCGCTGATTCACTCGGCGGGCATTGCGTCGCACGTCCCGGGCGTGAGCGGGATCGAAGCCAATTCACGGCAGTATATGCCAGCAGCGAATGAGCCCTGGAAGAAGATACAGCCGGGGTTGTTTGTCGTCAGGGATGGGACGCTCGATACGTCAAAACTCAATCGGCCTGGCTTGAGTGCGGTCCAGAGGCATTAAGGAAAAGGAAGCTTGTAGTACCGGCTTTAGCCGGAAGGACCTCGCATTGCACACTTCCGGCTAAAGCCGGTACGACGAACAAGACTCCGATGCGCGTTAACTTTCTGAAGTATTCCCTTCTCATAAACCTGACTGTCGTGCTGTCGTGTCAGGCGTGGCTCAACACTCACGAAGTGGGCGCCCAACGCCGGGCAACGTCATCACACGCCACGTTTCTATATGGTGGCGGATCAGCGGGGGCGCGCTATTCAAGCCTCAAACAGATCAATCGCGCCAATGTGCACCAACTGGTCGTCGCCTGGACATACGACCTGGCTGACGGCGCGGGCGATTCGCAGAATCAACCGGTCATCCTCGATGGCGTGTTGTTTGGCGTGACGGCCAAACACAAAGTCGTCGCGCTCGATGCAGCCACAGGGCGGCAGATCTGGCGCTTCGATTCAGGCGTCGCTGGGCGCGGGCCGAATCGTGGTGTCAGTGTTTGGCGCAACGGCAAAGAAAAACGGATCTTCGCGGCGGTGCAGAGCTATGTCTACGGGCTCGATGCAGTGACGGGGAAACCGGTTCCCGGGTTTGGCAAAGATGGACGCATAGATTTGCGCGAAGGTCTGGGTCGTGATCCGCAGGGAGCATCCGTCGTGCTGACCACGCCCGGTGTCATTTACAAGGATGTGCTCATCGTCGGTGGACGCTTCTCTGAATCACTGCCTTCCCCGCCGGGCGACGTTCGCGCTTTTGATGTGCGCACGGGCAAGCTGCGCTGGTCGTTTCATACCGTGCCGCGTCCGGGCGAATTCGGTTATGAAACCTGGCCAAAGGAAGCGTGGACATACACTGGCTCAGCCAACAACTGGGCAGGCATGGCGGTCGACGAAAAGCGCGGCATCGTATACGTCCCGACAGGTTCGGCGGCCAGTGATTTTTACGGCGCCGACCGTGTCGGCGATAACCTGTTTGCGAATACTCTGCTCGCCTTGAATGCCGAAACTGGCCAGCGCATCTGGCACTTTCAAGCTGTCAAACACGACATCTGGGATCGCGATTTTCCGTCTCCACCGAGCCTCGTGACGGTCAGGTACAAGGGCAAACAAGTAGACGCCGTCGCGCAGACAACCAAGTCAGGGCATGTCTATTTGTTTGACCGTATCACGGGCGAGTCCCTCTTTCCGATTGAGTATCGAAAGTATCCAACAAGCACTGTGGCCGGAGAAGTTGCTGCTGAAACGCAGCCATTGCCAGTCAAGCCAGCGCCTTTTTCGCGGCAAACGCTGACCGAAGACCTGCTCACCAATCGCACCCCCGAGGCGCACAACTGGGCCCTTGAGCAGTTTCGACAATTCAATGGCGGCGGTCAGTTTATTCCGATGAAAGTGGGGCAGGAGACGATCATCTTCCCTGGCTTTGATGGTGGCGCGGAATGGGGCGGGTCGGCTTTCGATTCCGAAACCGGTTTGCTCTATGTCAACGCGAACGAAATGGCTTGGCGGGCCAGCCTCGCTGAAAATCAGAGCGGGAACTCAGGGAGGCAAACTTATTTGCGCAACTGCGCCACTTGCCATGGCGATTACCTGGGTGGTTCGCCACCGCAAATTCCCTCGCTCGTCGGTACTAACACAAAGTTCAAGGCCGAATCTCTGACGGCCATTATCCGGCAAGGCGCGGGACGTATGCCTGCCTTTCCGAACCTGCCACAAGCGGAGGTGGCCGCGTTGGCGCAATACCTGCTCAGCGGCGAAAACAAGGAACTGGCCAGCCCGGTAGCCGCCGCCAGCTTGCCGAGGTACCGCTTTACCGGCTATCAGAGGTTTCTCGACCTGGACGCTTATCCGGCGATCGCGCCGCCCTGGGGGACGCTTAACGCGATCAACCTCAACACAGGAGAATATGCGTGGAAGATTCCGCTCGGCGAGTATCCAGAACTTACGGCCAGGGGTATGAGGAACACTGGAAGCGAAAACTATGGAGGGCCGATCGTCACCGCCGGCGGTCTGGTGTTTATCGCAGCGACGAATTTTGACCGGAAGTTTCGCGCCTTCGACAAACTGACGGGCAAGCTACTCTGGGAAGCTACCTTGCCCATGGCAGGCAACGCGACGCCTGCAACATATGAAGTCAGTGGGCGGCAGTTTGTCGTCGTTCAGGCGACGGGTGGCAAGGGGAGACCTGGCGATCCCAGCGGAGGAATGCTTCTGGCTTTCGCACTTCCTGAGACGTTGATTCACAGGAGGTGATGGATCTCCGCGACGAGCGAACAGAGAGTAGTTTGTGGGATGAGCTGATGCTTCTCATTTGTTCTATTTGGTCGCACGGTGGGTGACGGAAGCAGGCACTCGAGAGACGCGCGCGCTGCCAGGCGGCCTTGCTAGCTGAAAACCTTAACAAGGGTGATGGCTGATAATATTGTTCGCCTCTCGAACTATATTCAACACTTGTCGCAGGTGAGCCTTCTGAAACCGAAGGGTCTGAAGAATTGACGATCAGGATGCCCGTGGTTAGACCGCCCTACCGAGGCTGGTGGACCGACGAGCGGTCTCCGACCGTCACGCTCGGACGCCTTCGACGATGCTCAGCGGGCACTTGGTCGGTACAACACGAGTCATCTTCAGACCGGCCCGCGCGAAGATCGTTGCGAATTCCTTCTTCGTGCGCTCACGTCCCCCGATGATAAGCATTTGAATGTCGAGGAGCTTGCCCCAATTCGGATCGTTGCCGGAAGGAATGACGTTGTCGACGACGAGGACCTTCCCTTTCTTGTTCATCGCTGCGCGGCAGTTCTTGAGGATCTTCACGCACTGCTCATCGTTCCAGTCGTGGAGAATGTACTTCATGATGTAGGCATCACCGCCGGCAGGCACGCCCTCGAAGAAGCTTCCTGATTCGATAGTGCAGCGTTCAGCGATCCCTTTTTGTGTGACGTGCTGGTCTTTCCGGGCGCCTGCGATGACCGAGGGCTGGTCGAAGAGAACGCCCTTCAGCTTCGGGTTCGCTTTGAGGATCGTTGCCAGCAGACTGCCGTGTCCACCGCCGACATCCACCAGAGTCCGGATCGCGGAGAACTTATACGCGGCCGCAATTGTGGGGTTCTCGGTCCCGGAGAGACTGGTCATCGATTCGCCGAAGACCGCGAGGTCCTCCGGGTGTTTCTCGAGATACTCGAAGGGCAGAACACCATGGGCTTTACGGAACGGTATCTCGCCGGTCGTCACTCCATAAAGCAGTTCCTCCCAGGCATCCCAGGTGTACTTGTCGTTGATCATGATTGCCCAGCCGCGCAGGGAGGCGGGGACGCCCGTCTGGAGTGTGGCAGCTAGCGGGTTGAGTTTGAACCGTCCGCCCTTAGTCTCAGCGAAGACGCCAACACTCGCCAACGCACGGAGGACACGGTAGAGCGAGGGCGCGTGAACGCCCGTGGCGGCCGCCAATTGGGCCGCCGTCCGCGGACCGTCTTTGAGCAGGTCGGCCAGTTTGAGTTTCGCGGCGATGTGGGTGAGACGTGCCACCCAGTGTCCGATTGTGAGGTTTAGCATGACGGCTGGCAGGGGCAGTTTTTTGGCCATATGGTGTGACTCCTCGAGATTGATTCTGTCTTCTTACGCTGTCTGGCGATTCATTCACCCGGTGGACGTTGCGGACTCTGCCTCCGCGAAGGCGCGCCTGTTCCACCAGTCCGCCAGCTTTGCAATTCGCGAAAGAGATACTTGTTTGCTTCAGGGATATTGGTGATCCTTATGCTTTCAGGGTCGAAGATTATCCTTCTACCAACTCGTAACGCCACGGCGCCAAGGTTGATGGCATCCTAGATTGCTGCCGCATTCAAGAAATTCCCTGCCGATGGTCCTGGGGATGAAAGGGTCGGTTGAGTGCAGGCCCAAGCCACAAGTCCCAATCAAAGTCTTTCGGTATCGGCGGTGTATCGGTGGGAATGGTCGAGTACTGAGGCCACATCGGCCTGCTCGACCAGTTGTGCACTTCCCGCAGAGTACCGATCGCGCCATCCTTTATCCACGACTCGATCTCTGGATCGCTCTTCAATTCCTTCAGAGTATACTTCGACCACAAGGCATTTGAAAGGAGCTAATCGAAATGCGAGGTCCACGGAATCTCACTGCCAGGGGACTGCCTATCGCGAGCGCATTCCTGGTCCTGGCCGTGGACGCCTGAGGACTACAAAGTCTCGAAGGTCATGCAGGATTACTTCGCGAACTTCATCAAGACGGGCAATCCGAACGGAGCGGGATTGCCGAACTGGCCGAAGTTCGATACCGGGCCAGCGTATGACCATTGATGTTAACACTCGCGTGAGCGTGCGAAGGTACGCGCGCGTTATGAGTTTCTCGATCAGTTCTACATCAGGAAGTAACAGCCGGGATAACTGAATCAGCGGAGGAAAGATGAAACCACAAGGTTTCCTATCCAGTTTGAAGGACGCGAGCCCGCCGGAATGGTGTTCCCCTTACCTTAAAGCGCTCTGAGTGAATTATGAACCGAGCAATGTTCAAGAGCGTGGTGAACCTGCTCATTCTGAGTCTGGCGGCGTCTCCGTCGTGCTCCATCAAGGATAAGCCAGAGACAATTTCGGGCGACGCGGCTGTCGCACCCGTCGCTTCGGCGATTCAAGGGGCGTTTTCGGAGGCAGAGCGGGACGCGTTACTGGCCCCAATCGCGCTCTACCCTGACGCGCTGCTGGCGCAGATACTGCCGTATGAGGAACACTGGAAGCGAAAACTATGGCGGGCCGATCGTGACCGCCGGCGGCCTGGTGTTTATCGCAGCGACGAACCTTGACCGGAAGTGGCGGAGCTCAGGCACGGTGTTGGTCTGAACCTATGGATCCTATTTCCGGAAGAGGTTACTCCGACGAGCCATTATCGACCGGATGCTGATTAACAGTTCGGAGCTAACGTGATTCTCCGGATCACTAATTGGCAGGCGGAAAGTGCTTCACATACCAGTTGATGCTCCGATCAATCAGATCCACGACATGTTTGGATTCGCGGATACCATGGCCTTCGCGCGGGTAGCGCACCATGATCGTTTCAACCCCCACGTCTCTCAGTGCGATGTAATACTGCTCGGCTTCAGCTATCGGTACATCGCTGTCGTTCTCGCCGTGGACGAGCATTGTTGGCGTCTTCGCCTTTGCGACGTGCTTGAGTGCTGATCGCTCCCAGAGGACGTCCATCAGATTCCCCTGGTGCGGGAAGATACCGAAAGTCATTTGCTCATACTGGTTGTAATAGGTCATATAGTTATAGCTGATGAGGTTAGTGATTCCGGCAATCGGGATCGCAGCTTTGAAGATGCTAGTCTGCGTAATCAGCCAGGCGCTTAGCTGGCCGCCATAGCTGACACCCTCGACCCCAAGCCGGTCACGATCAATCCACAAATAACGACGCATCACAGCGCTCAGGCCATAAAGCACGTCCTGCGCCTCATTTCCATTCTGATCTCCAAAGACGGCGTCGGAGAAGGTCTGACCGTAGCCGGTTGAGCCGCGATAATTAACCATCAGTGTCGCCCATCCACGCGCGGCATAGACTTGATTCTTGAAGTTGAAGGAAGGTCCTTGCTGACCGTGCGGCCCGCCATGAATGACGACGATCAGTGGATGCCTGGAGTTTGCCGTCTGTCCAAGTGGTTTGGTGAGGAACGCTTCGATTTCGTACTTGTTGTCGTTACTGATGAAGGTCAACGGTTCAACCTCGGCGATCTGCTTGTCGCCTAAAACCTGTTTGTTGAGGTCGGTCAACCTTTTGGCCGGAGTACCACCGGTCTTGAGATAGAGCTGCGCAAGATCGGTCGGACTGGAAAAACTATATGCGACTTTGTTGCCCTTCGTCACCGACCAGGCTCCAACGCTTCCGCGATCACCGATGATCAGTTCGGGTTGTCCTCCTGAGATGCGCTGGAGATAGAGCCGCACATTGCCGCGCTCCTGAACAGTGAAATAGACAGCGCTCCCATCCGGCGCCCACGCTGGCGCTCCCTGACGATTGTTAATCATCGATCCGAGCTCACGGCGATTGCTGCCGTCAGCCGCAATCACCCAGGTGTGCGTGTCCTCCATTGTCGTTTCGAGATCAGTCAGGCCACGTTTGGTCGCTTGATAAACTATCAACTTCCCATCTGGTGACCAACGCGGCCGATACTCAGCGTTCTCAGTCGCGGTCAGCCGCCGTAGCGTGCCGTCTGAGACCTTGACGGTCAGAAGATCGTAGTTGAAAAACTGATCTTCGTTCGGCTCCCGGTTCGAGACGAAGACAATCTCATCACCGTTCGGGGACCACTCAATGGAATGCTCATAGTGATTGCCGGTCGTCAGTTGACGCACCTGGCCAGTCGTCACTTCGGCAACAAAGATATGCAAGCGCCGGTTATCATTGAAGTGGCTCTCACCTTCGTCGGCATCAGGTTTGTAGAGATAGCGCGTGATGACGATAGGATCGCCGTTAGCTTCTTCTGTCTCAGGGCCTGGGACCGAATGAACGAAGGCGATGCGTTTTCCATCCGGCGACCAGGTAATACTCTTGCCGGTTGAGGGCAGCGGGTTGTTAGTCCCCTGAACCGGCGAGATGAACTTTGCGCCCGTTCCGTCGGGCCGCGCGATAAGCAGACCCGTCTGTTCACCGAGGCGGCCTTGATAGGCAATCCACAGGCCATCCGGTGACCATTGAAGATTTGACGATTGCTCGTTCGCCCCACCGATACGAATGGAATTTCCGTCGGCCAGATTCATGATCCATACCTGCGGATAAGGTCGGCGAGGCCCATCATTATTCATGACGCTATAGGCGAGACGGGCGCCGTCTGGTGAGATTTGCAAGTCGCCAACTGAGCGCAGTTTAAGGAAATCACTGCTTTGTATGCCACGCGTTTGTGCCAGCGCCAGACTGATCGCGCCGATCATCATCACAAACGACAGGGATAGAATCCGGGCCGTGGAAATGCGCATGTCAACAGTCCTTTCCTTGATTGAAGCAATAACGAATGATGAATCTCAAACAGGCACGGCCTCTTAGACCATAGCTCGATGCCACGGGAACCACACCGCATTCATCAAACCACGGGTTGCCGCAACTGCCTTGTAACTAATTTTGGACGCAGCCTGATTATTTGCGGATTACTCTCTGTAGCAATTGTTCCAGCTCGACCGCAAACGATTCTGCATCCTGGAAGCTGCGTAGCTGACGGATGATCTTTCCATCGGATAGGACAAACCTTATGTCTGGCAACCCGTCGACACCCAGCCGTCGAGCAATTTCAGGATATTTGTCAGTGTCAATTCTGAGAAAGACGGTCTGTTCCAGCAGGGCTTTCACTTTCGGGTCTGGAAAGGTGAGTCGCTCCAGCTTGCGACATGGAGCGCACCATTCAGCATTCAAGTCGAGAACGATTGGTTTATTCTCGGCTTTTGCCCTTGCCAATGCTTCGTCCAGTAAGGGAAACCCTCGTGGCAAAGCCATCGGCGCCGTCGCAGATGATTCACTCTTACCGGAAACGACCCGTGCCGAATAACCAGACTTCTTGATTGTCGTCACCAACAGCTTCGTATCGGCTTTGGCAGGATCATAAGTCACCAGGAACTCGTCTCGGTCCAGCAGCATCTCGATCTCTTTGACAGCGTCAAGCCCTTCCAGGGCCTGTTTGACCGTTTCCGGTCAGGCCATTCAGA
>JANNRD010000605.1:0-2089 GCA_031401095.1 Acidobacteriota bacterium | reverse complement strand
GCGATGGTAAAGTGCAATGGGGAGCGGGAGGGGAAGGGGATGAGGAGGTTGAAGTGAGGGGATGCGGTCAAATTGTTGGTATAGTTTGAGCATGGAAACCAAGTTGCCCCGTGCGGACTATGACAAGCTCGTTGAAGCGTGCAAGAACTCGGCGGACGGCGCAGGCGCGGGGAAGTGTCAGGCAATCCTTGACCGGGTGCTTGAAACGCTTGACGGGGAGTTTGATCCGGAGGCGACGGCACCGCTCTCCGCGAGGCAGAGGTTGCTTGTGCTGAACGAGTTGGGATCGGCGCTGGCGTGCGATGGGCTCTTGATCGGCGTCGCGTGCAATCAGCCGGAGCTTGTGGTGCCGGCGATCAACATGGCGCGGGGGATGGAAATGCCTAACAGGGCGTTGAAAATCCAAACTCAATCGACATTTGACGGTTTTCCCGCATGGCGGAAGCAGTCTAACTCTTGATTCTAAGTGCTGAAGTTGCCAACTTGGAAGATCTTGGCGGCCGCGGCCGTTTTTCGGGTCGCGGCGGCCGCTTTCGTCACGCCGCAGCCCGATCATCCCGCCAGCAATCGGCTCATTCGTATCAGATTCAGCGAGCTCAGCGCGATATCGGCAAGCTGCTGGATCTTCCATCGACCCACGACCCGTGCTCGCCTCAGCCCGCCCACCACCTTGAGCCACCCGAAGACCTCTTCGTTGAGCTTGCGTTTTCGCTGGCTCACCTCGAAGGCCGCCGTCCCGCCGCGCTGCTGGTTGTACCACCGCGACCAGCCGCTTTCATCATCATCTTTGGGCAACGCGATCTCCTTCTTGCTCTTGCACGCAACGTGAGTTTCGATGCCCCGCTCGTCGAGATCGTGCAGGAACTCCCCGGCGTCGTACCCCTTGTCAGCTCCGAGTGTCGTCGGTTCAAGGCCCAGCTTGCGTTTGACCCGCGCGAGCATCTTCAGGGCGCACCTGCGCTCGGCGTGCCCGTCGGCTTTACCCACGCGGATATCCACGCCGATGCCGTGCCGGTTCTCCATGAGCACGTGCATGCTGTGCTGCAGGTACGCCACGCCCGTCGTCTTGGTGTACAACCGCGCCTCGGGATCAGTCACACTGCGGTGCGTCTTGTTGCTGCGCTTCTCGCCATGGAAGTTCACCCAGCCATTGCCGACAGCCCCGCCCGATTGGTCGTCGTCATCCTTCTTCTTTGCGGCCGTATCCGCGGTCTTCTCGCGGCCCGCCGCGGCCACCTTCTGGCTTTCGATCTGCTTGAGACTCTTGAGCGACGCGTGACTCTGCAGGAGCGACCCGTCGATCGAGAAGTGGTCCTCGCTGATGAGCTTGGCCTCGAAGGCCATCATCACGATACGATCACTGAACTTCTTGGTGATGTCAAGACGTTCCAAACGGTCACGGTTGACACTGAAAACGCTGTGATCGAAGCACGGTTCATCGGGCGTCATGTCCAAGAACCAGCGGAAGAGCATGTCAAAGGTGATCCGCTCGCACAGCGCCCGTTCCGACCTGACGGTGTACAGGCTCATCAGCACAAGCGCCTTGAGCAATCGCTCGGGCGGAATACTCGGGCGTCCTCCCCGTTCGGCCGGCGCGTACGCCGCGGCGAAGGTCCGGGTCATCGCCACCAGCACCTCGTCGGCCATCCGCTTGATGGCCCGCAGCGGATGGTCCGCCGGCACGACCTCTTCTAGGTTGAGTTTCACGAACAGGTTTGGCTGAAGGGTTGCATGGCCTCGCATGACAGACTATTCGCACCACACCGCGCGATGGATTTTTGGAAATGGAAAAATGGTGGGTTTTTCAACGCCCTGCTAGCGGACGCGGCCATGACGCACGAACCGCATCCGCCAAGTCGCGATCCTGTCGCCAGAGCCGCAAGTAAGCTCCCTGTAGCTCATCTGCCGACGTCTCGTGATGAAGGTACGAATTGATCGCGTCGAGGAAGTGGGTGGGTGGAAGACGCATCGTTGGTTCCTAATCGATAAAAAGTGTCTCAGGAGTGTCGATGCGGAAGCAGTAGCGCCCGGAAGCGATGCGACAGACTACGGCCCGGGGGTGAGGACGAGTTACCGCTGCGGGAAGGAG
>JANNRD010000604.1:0-3852 GCA_031401095.1 Acidobacteriota bacterium | reverse complement strand
GGGAGTTGCTCCGTCCATCCGACCGGCCTCGAGAATCTCCTTCGGCACCTCCTTGAAGAATGTGTAAAGAAGCCAGACGACAATTGGCAGGTTCATCAAGGCGTAGATGATGACCAGACCTATTCTCGTGTCGATTAGTCCGAAGTCCCGAAACAAAAGATAAATCGGGACGAGCACACCCACCGGAGGCAGCATTTTTGTCGACAGCATCCAGAGCAGTGTGCCGCGTGTGCGTTTGGTCGGGAAGAAGGCCATCGCGTAGGCGGCTGGAATAGAGAGCAACATCGCAAGCAGGGTCGCTCCTCCTGAAATCAGGACGCTATTGAATGCTGCCTTTAAGTAGTTGGCTCGCTCCTGTATCGCGGCATAGTTCTCGAGTGTTGGTTTAAAGAGGACCAGAGGTGGCGTCGTGATCGCATCAATCTCCGTCTTGAAGCCCGCCAGCAGCATCCAGAAGATCGGAAAGAACATCACGAGGGCCGCACTCCAGCCAAGCACTGTGACGACTACATTCCCGAAAAACGAGCGCTTCATCCTGGATCAAGCCTCCAACGTCTTAGCAACCGTGCGAGTCAGAAAGATGGCGACGATATTCGCCAGAACGATGGCAATCACACCGCCAGCCGAGGCGCTGCCAACATCGTATTCCAGCAGCGCGCGAATATAGATCAAGAAGGCAAGGTTCGTAGTTGCCAGGCCTGGCCCACCCGATGTGGTGACAAATATCTCGGCAAAGACAGACAGAAAAAAGATCGTCTCGATCATGATCACGACACTGATCGCACGTCGCAAATGCGGCAGGATGATAAAGAAGAACAGGTGAACAGGCCGCGCGCCGTCCATGCGTGCGGCTTCGCGCTGCTCCTGGTCCAATGACTGCATTGCGGTGAGTAGGATCAAAAGCGCAAATGGCAGCCATTGCCACGACACAATCAAGACAACAGCTGTCATCGGCCAATTGCCAAACCAGTCAATAGCTTCGACCCCGACAGCGCGCATAAGAAAGGCAACCAGGCCGTTGACCGGATGCAATAGCATGTTTTTCCAGATCAGCGCGCTGACAGTCGGCATGACGAAGAACGGCGCAATGATCAACAGCCGCGCGATTGAGCGACCGACAAACTCCTGATCGAATAGCACCGCCAGCAGCGTCCCCAGCACGACAGTAACTGTGAGCACCGATCCGACGAGGATGAGGGTGTTCAACATCGCTGTCCAGAGGGATGAGTCGGTCAGTAGAGACTTGTAGTTATCAAACCCGGCGAAACCGGTCGTGAGGGGGTTGAGCAGGTTGTACCGCTGAAACGAAAACCACAAGGTCATCGCGAGCGGCACGATCATCCAGAGCAATAACGCGGAAATGGCAGGTGCCAGCAATGGAAGAGACTTCGGATTTTGGATTTTGGATTTTGGATTTTGGATTGGGGAATCCTCAATGTTGAACTTAACTTTTGGATTGTGGGCCGCGCACATGGTTGCGTCGTAGTGTCCTTATTGAAGCAACCGTCATCGCTACTATTTCGTTGGTCTCGCTCATCAAGAGCGACAGCTTGGCCTGAGACATGATCCCTGATTCGATAAGGAGCTCCATCCAGTACAGAGTCTCGTCTCCTTCTTCTTCGACAATGGCCAGCTTGCTAATAACATCAGCCTGTGATTTTCCGCGACACGCCGCACGGTAATTCGCGCCTACGGACGTGGCTGACCGCAGTAGTTGCTTGCCGATTACCTCGGCCGTTTGCCCTTTGGGTAGAGTCGACACGAGCTTGATAACCCGCAGCGCAAGCTCCTTTGTCCTGTTCTTGAACTCATACTCATTCATGACGCCCCTCCCCGGATTGTGAATTTTAGATTTTGGATTGAGGGGCGAAACATCTGGAATCCAAAATCATAATCTTATCAATACCTCCTGGAATCCAAAATCCAAAATATCCAAAATCTGGAATCCACAATCTATCTAATGTAGCCTGCCGCTTTCATGGTTCGTTCGGTCGTGCGCTGCGCTGTCTCAAGCGCCTGAACGACAGACACCTGGCCAGCAAGCGCAGCAGCAATCGATTGACCAACCTGTGTCCCGATGCCTTGAAACTCCGGAATGGCGACGAACTGCACGCCTGTGTACGGTACGGGTTCTGCCGTCGAGTGGGTTGGGTCCGCAGCGAGGATGGCGCGCAGCACAAACGCTGCGAACGGGGCAGCTTTCTTGTATTCGTCCGTCTCGTAGGTTGATTTTCGAGTTCCGGGCGGAACGACCATCCAGCCTTCCTTCTCACCAACGAGCTTGACGTACTCCCTGGAAGTGGCCCACTTGAGAAACTGCCTTGCCGCGTCAACCTGCTTTGAAGACTTTGGAATGGCGAGGCCCCAGGCCCATGCCCAGCCAGCGCCATTCGGGACCTTGGCCATCGGCGCGCTGGTGAACCCCGTTTTGTCGTAGACCTTACTCTGGCTTTTGTCGTAGATGTATCCGGCAGCCGACGTGGCATCGACCCACATCGCGCAGTTGCCATTAGCAAAAAGAGCGCGGCCTTCGTTGTGCCCGTTTGAGCTTGAGCCGGGCGGGCCGTACTGTTTCAAGAGGTCGGTGTAAAAGTTAACGGCCTCGTTCCAGGCCGGCGACGTCAACTGCGGGTTCCAATTCATGTCAAACCAGCGGCCCCCAAACGTGTTGACCATTGTTGTCACGAGGGCCATGTTTTCGCCCCAGCCCGGTTTTCCGCGCAGACAGATGCCATAAACTCTGTTTTCCGGTTGGTGCAGCCTCGCGGCAAACTCTCTGATCTGGCCATACGTCGGATGCTCTGGCATCGTCACGCCTGCCGCTTTGAAGAGGTCCGTACGGTAAAATGTGAATGAGCTTTCCGCGTAAAATGGCACCGCGTACAGCTTCCCGTCATAAGACAAGCCGTTACGTACCGGCTCCAACAGATCACCGTAATCATAGTCGTCACCCAGATCATCCACGGTCAGGAGCCGACCCTGCTTTCCCCAGATGGGAGTTTCGTAGGCGCCGATGGTGATGACGTCGAACTGCCCGCCGCCCGTAGTAATATCAGTCGTGACACGCTGACGCAGGACATTCTCCTCGAGCACTACCCACTCCAGACGAATACCGGTCTTCTCTTCGAACTGTTTCGAGAGTCGCTGCATGATGATCATATCCGAGTTATTGACAGTAGCAATTGTCAACTTGCTGGCTGGCTCGGCCTGGCACGCCACGAACAAGGAAATGAAGACGAGAACACTAATCGATCTCAACCTGGTCATGACTATATCCTCCACGCACCCCCCGCGCCGATCCTCGAGATAATGCGGTGATGCGGTAATGCGACAGAATGGTGCTGGCTGACAGTTCTCTATTCAATTGTCACTGACAACTGTTCCGGCAGATTGATACGCCCAATCAGGTTCGGGAATCGCAAGTCGTCGCGGAGCGGGCCCATGCACGGATCAAGCTTCAGCACCCGCACTTGCGAGAGCGATGTTATCGAGGATTATAAAACCGTTGCGTTGCCACAGAAGACACAATAAACTATCACAGCGGTCACCATCACAACCACAGTGGGCCGTTTGTCGGGTGTTTTTTCTAGTCCGAACTGACTTGTGTGCGAATTCCCGCTTTCAAAATCGGGGGAATCAGAATAAGAGAATCTTGAATACGGTTTTTCAGGCCTTCCGGCCAGAGTTCCGAGGTCTGCAGACCAAATCAGAGGAGAAAATTCATTGAGGAATAAGGTTTCTAAGGCATTGGCTGCATTGGGTATTGGCTTGGTTATCGCGATCAGCGGCTATTATTTCCAGGGCGTTAGCGCGCAGGGCCAGGGACGAGGCCAGCAAGCACACCCTGGAATG
>JANNRD010000603.1:0-2545 GCA_031401095.1 Acidobacteriota bacterium | reverse complement strand
AGCCCGGCCGCGTCGAAGTGCTCCGTCCGGCGGTCGAGTTTGTCCGCACTTTTGTCAAACCAAAGGACTTCGTTTCGGTGGTGGCCTACGATATGCGCCCAACGCCGATCATTGATTTCACGGATGATCCTGCGCGCCTCTCGGCGGCGATCAATCTCCTCATCCGCAATAATCCGGCGTTTAGTGAAAGCAACCTCTTCGATGCGATGAACTTTGTGCTCCGCGGCGGCAAGGGCGATAGTGTCGTGCTCGACGAGAAGGCCAGTTCCTCCGCGACCAGCGAATATGCGGGCCTCGAGGAGATCAACGGGCGGACTGCCATCCTTCTCGTCTCTTCCGGTCTCGACACCTTCAGTAAGCTTAACTTTGATCAAGCACGAAAAATTGTCGAGAATGCCGGCGTTCCCGTTTACATCATCGGAATCGGGAATATGTTCCTCAAGAAATACGATGCGCAACTCGACCCGATGCGCACACCGTTTGGCGTCCCGGACCGATTGACCCTGCTCCAGGCGCAGAACACGCTCAAGACCTTCTCGGATTCGACTGGCGGCAAGTATTTCCCCGTGACGTTTCCAGGCGAGATACCGACAGTTCTCCAGTCAATCTCAGCCCTCGCGCGCAATCAGTATAGTTTGGGCTACGCCCCGTCGAATTCTCGTCGCGAGGGCAAGCGCCGCAAGATACTGGTGAAGGTCAATCTCGGCGACCAGATCGATCCAAAGCTGATCATGATTCAACACCGGCAGACCTACTCTGAACCGAAGGGATGATCATTACTCCCTTCCAGCATCTCAGTTCGGCCAGTTCGGCCAGTTCGGCAAGCCATCCGATTGACCTCGCGGGCGACCTGCGTGCGCGCCTCGACCAGATCAAGGCGAGGATCTCCGACTCCTGTCTGAGGAGCGGTCGCACAGCCTCAGCTGTCAGACTGATGGCCGTGTGCAAGACCGTCTCTGTCGAGAAGGTCAAGGCGGCAATCGACGAGGGTGTTCGCCTACTCGGCGAGAATCGCGTTCAGGAGGCTGCTCTCAAGATCCCTCAACTCGCGAGCGTTGCCCGGGAGGTGGGCCTGGAATGGCATTTCATTGGACATCTTCAGTCCAACAAGGCGCGCCGCGCAGTTGAGCTCTTCCACACAATCGATTCGGTCGACTCCTTCAACCTTGCCGAACGCGTTGATCGCGCAGCGGCTGAAATGGGTAGACGGATGCCGATCCTGATCGAGGTTAATCTCGGTGGTGAGGCTTCTAAATCCGGGTTGACGGCGGAAGGGCTGCTGGGTACCGTCGAAAAACTCGCGAGCCTTTCGCATATTGAAGTGACCGGGCTCATGACGGTTCCTCCATATCTCGAGAGAGCCGAGGAAGTGCGCCCCTACTTCCGCCAGTTGAGAGAGCTGCGCGATGCGGCGAGCTCGATTGTCGGCGATGGTTGTCGTGAGCTATCGATGGGGATGAGCCATGATTTCGAGATCGCGATCGAAGAAGGAGCGACCCTCGTGCGGATCGGCACCGCGCTCTTTGGGTCGCGGCACTAGACGCGGCAGGTTATCAACCGAGGATTGATCCAGCAAAATGGGCTATTCCCCTCTCGTTCTTGTCGGTGAGTACATCATCTTTGCGGCCCAACTGATCGCCGGGCTCGCGTGGTATCTTTACGCCGGTATCGTTGTCGTCGTCGGATCGTTGATGCTGGCGCGCTATCTGACGGAGGCGTTGCATCTCAACCCGTTTAGCCGGGTGATCTACAGTCTGACTCGGCCTGCGAGCGTCTTGCTTGCCAACATGCGCAATTCACGCTTCTACTATCCACTGCGCCGCGCGCTCAAGTTCGATCCGGCAGTTCTCATGGTCCTCATCGCGACGGCGATCGTCTGCTATGTCATTTCGCTTGTCCTCAATTATTTGCTTGGAGTCGTGTCCGGCGCGGGCCGATGCCTGATTGCCTTCGGAGAGGGCCACGCTTTTACGGGTGTGCGTTTTCTGGTTGGGACGGTCCTGCTCGGTGTCATCTTCTATCTGCTTTCGCTAATGCTTCTGATCTTTGTCAATTGGATGTTCGGTCTCTTTACTCGCGCTGCGCACCAGGCGCTTGGCCGGATCGGGCCGTTGCTCCATCTCTTTGAGTTTGGTGGTACCTTTGCGGGCTGGTCTTTCATGATACTTGGGATCGCGCTCAGCTTTGCAGCTGCGGCGGTTCAGGCGATCTTTCTGAGTTGAACGATGATCAGGTTGACTGAGAAGGCTGGAGCGGTAACATTTGCAGTGCGTGTTCAACCGCGTGCATCTGAGAGCCGCATTGTCGGAGCGCTGGAGGGGGCACTCAAGGTGAGGCTGGCGGCGCCACCAGTCGATGGTGCTGCAAATGAGGAGCTGGTGAGGCTCATCGCCCGGCTTTTTGGAGTTGGTCAAGTGAGCGTTGAGATTCGCGCAGGGGCAAGCGGCAGACAGAAGCTGGTACGCGTCCACGGTGTGGATACCGGTGAGGCACGGCGCGTACTGGGGGCGATCGTGGAAGTGGAACGCAATTGACGCCACCGGCC
>JANNRD010000602.1:0-2251 GCA_031401095.1 Acidobacteriota bacterium | reverse complement strand
TGCACCGAGCAGACGATGTCGAGTTTCCTTCCCAACGTCGTGGTTGCACAGACCTTGAAGGAGGTGAAGGCGACTTCTCTTAGAGCCACCAACGATCTGGACAAGAAGGTCGGACGAGGTCTTGATCGGCTGTACAGGTATCAGCACCAGGATGGCGGCTGGGGCTGGTGGAAAGACGATCAGACGGACCCGTTCATGACGGCGTATGTCGTCGACGGCCTGGCGCTCGCACGAGGTGCAGGTTACGCGATCGAGTCCTGGCGGCTCGATCAGGCTCGCGCCAGGATCAAGCTGCTTCTCGATGCGGGCAAGACCGAGCGCAATAGACCAATTGACAACGAGGATCGCGCTTATCTGGTCTATGCGCTCGCAAAGAGCGGCGACGTGGATAGTCGCCTCGTCGGTGATCTGTTTGATCGTCGGGGCGAGTTACAGCCATATGGTAAGGCGCTGCTGGCGCTGGCGCTGAGGGGGAAGGGCGAGAATGATCGGGCCCGTCAGGTTGCTGTGGACCTGGAGCGGGCCGCGCGGACAAGCGAATTCGACGCCCACTGGGAATCGAAACGACGTCCGATGCCTGACTTCGTCGTCGAGAACGACATCGAGGCGACCGCTCTCGGACTGAAGGCGCTGGTTCAAATAATCCCAGAGAGCCCGCTCTTACCCAAGCTGGCACGATGGCTTGTCGGCAATCGCTCTCGTGGGTCCTACTGGAGCAACACCAAGCAGACCGCGTTCGCCCTCTTTGCCTTGAGTGACTATCTCAAGGTAAGCCGGGAGCTCGCTCCCGATTATACGCTCGAGGTCTATCTCAACGGCGAACAGGTTCTGACGCGGAGGGTGACGGCGGCCGACGTGAACAGCGGTCAGGTTTTCGTCATCGAACGCAAGGGGGTGAATGTCCCGGCCACGAGCAGCGTCCGCGTCGTCAAACAGGGGCGGGGTCTGCTCTATCTTTCCTCGACGCTCGACTATTTCACAAAGGATGAGAACGTTGCCGCGAAGTCGACACCAAACCTTCAGCTGACGAGAGACTACTTGCGCTTGCGAGTCACTGAGACGGGTGGGAAGGCGAAATGGACTACTGAGCCACTGGTGGGTGAGGTGCGATCGGGGGATCTGATCGTTGCTCGGTTGCATGTCACGGGTGCCCGGGCGCAGTACCTCATGGTCGAGGACCCGATCCCCGCTGGGTGCGAACAAGTCGAGCGCGTCAGCGGAATCGACCTGGACTACAACACGGGAAAGTGGAGCGACTGGTACAGTGAGAGAGAGTTTCGGGATCAGCGGACGGCGCTTTTTGTGGACTACTTCGATGGTGATGCGACTTTCCAATACGCGTTGCGCGTGATCGTTCCGGGTGAGTTCCGAGCGGCGCCGGCGCGCGCTGAACTGATGTATCAGCCGACTGTACAGTCGAACACTGGCAATGCAAAGCTGACCTTCCTCGATCGGAAGTGAGGTTCTCGTCATGATCAAAGAGGTGATTAAGGCGGTTTGGAAAGCGACGGGAGCGATGGCTCGAAGGCCCATGGCGCTCCTTCTGGCGCTCTTCCTGTATCTTGGATTGATTGGCGCGGTCTGGCTCTTTGTGACGACGCGAGAGGCGACTCTCACTCAGTTGGCGGTAACGGTCATGACAGCTTTGGTCGCGGCGTCACTCTTCTTTGCGATGCAATCGATCGCGGTTCGCTACACGTCAAGTGATGCAGGCTTTGGTGGGGCGCTGAGAGGAGCATCACGCGATTGTTTGAAGCTCTTCGCGATCAGTCTTCCGATTCTGGTGGTCGCCGTCGTGGGTCTCTTTGTTTTTGCCCTGCTGGAGTTTCTTATCATGAGAGGTCGTCCGGAGGCGCAGTACGGATTTCTTTACACCCGCTTCATTCCGGGGCTGCGATTCAGCCTTCTACTGGTTGCGCTCCCGCTAGTCGCAGTGCAGCTCTGGATTGCAGTGACTCGCGACGGTCTGAGACTGGCGCTCAAGGGAATGGGGATGAGCGTCGCGCGAGCGTTCTCACCCAAGTCACTACTGACCTATCTTCTGATCCTCGTAGTGTTCGGTACGATTGCGTATCTCTTGATTTTCACGAGGACTCCTGCGAGCAACGCGTGGCTTGAGATTGGGCTTCTCGTTGGGCGCCTCGCGCTCGCCGGGCTGGTGATCTTTCTTGGCTGGTTTCTCGGAGTCGGCGCGCTGACGGAAGCGACCGAGGAAAACCGAGAGGCTCTTTGAGCCTGCTGGGAACGCCGA
>JANNRD010000601.1:0-3749 GCA_031401095.1 Acidobacteriota bacterium | reverse complement strand
GTCGAGACCAAGGGGTTTGTCGGCGCAGTCGAAGCCGCAGACGCAATGGTCAAGGCGGCCAACGTTCAATTGGTCGGTAAAGAATACATCGGTGCCGGTTACGTCACAGTCTTTGTCCGTGGCGATGTCGGCGCCGTCAAGGCCGCTACCGACGCCGGGGCCGCTGCCGCACGCCGAGTTGGCGAGCTCGTCTCCGTTCACGTCATACCGCGCCCGCACATCGAGGTTGAACGGGTTCTTCCTCAAAGCAGCTCCGGCAGCCGACTCGAAGGTGGCGAAGCCCGCTCGCTGGCTGAAGGCGATGGCGGCGGAAATGCCAAACGCATCTCCGGTGCCAGAGAAGAGAAGAAATAGGTCGTCGCGTTCCTCGGATCTCTGCTCGTTTCGCTTCCTCTCTGAAGGCGCTGACTGCAGACCTGTATTGCGCGCGCTCGCGCAAGTATCCATCCTATGTCAGACAAGGACCTTCAATCTGTCCAGGCTGCGCGCGATCTGGTCGAGGCGGCGCAGCGTGCACAGTTGGTCGTCGCCGGTTTCAATCAGGAAAAAATCGACGCCATCTGTGAGGCCATGGCTCACGGCGCGCAGCGTGAATCGCTCCGTCTCGCAACACTCGCACACGAGGAAACTGGCTACGGAAACCCTACTGACAAGAACGTCAAGAATCTCTTTTCAGCCGTTGATGTCCATAACTACTTTAAGCGGTTGCGCACCGTTGGCATCGTCCGCGAAACGGAAAGCGTTATTGAGATCGCCGCTCCACGTGGCGTCGTTGCCGCGATCGTGCCGTCGACCAATCCGACATCGACTGCAATCTTCAAGATCTTGATCGCGATCAAGTCGCGAAATGCAGTCGTGCTCAGCCCGCATCCTTCGGCGACCCGTTGCGTGGTCGAGACCGCTCGGGTCATGCGCGATGCGGGAGTTGCCGCGGGTTTGCCCCCTCATGCCATCGGCTGTATCGAGTTGACGACGATCGAGGGCACCGAAGCGCTCATGAAGCACCGCCTGACGGCGGTGATTCTGGCAACCGGCGGTCTCGGACTGGTCCGGGCGGCCTACTCGTCGGGCAAGCCGGCCTTCGGTGTCGGCCCTGGCAATGTACCGGCTTTCATCGAACGCACGGCCGACGTGCCAAAAGCCGTCCGCGATATACTCGCCAGCAAGTGCTTTGACTACGGTACGATCTGCGCCTCAGAACAGGCTGTGGTGGTTGATGCTGTGGTCGACGCCGAGGTGCGAGCCCAGTTTGCCGCGCAGGGCGGATACTTCCTCAATGCGACCGAGGCGGAGTCACTCGCGAAGCTGGTCGTAACACCGCAAAGGAGTCTCAATCCAAAGGTGGTGGGAAAGCCCGCCAGGACACTTGCCGAGTGGGCGGGTATCTCCGTTCCGGCCGGGACGCGTTGTCTCATGGCCGAAGTCGCTGGCGTCGGGCGGGACTTTCCACTGTCAATGGAGAAGCTCTCGCCGATTCTGGCGTACTACACCGCCAATGGCCTCGAAGAGGGGGTGCGTCTTTGTGATGCGATTCTGCACTATGGCGGAATGGGTCATACGGCGGCAATTCATTCACGCGACCGCCAGGCGGTACTCCATTTTGGGATGCTCATGCCGGCTGCCCGTGTCGTGGTCAACACCCCGTCGACCCACGGTGCGATCGGGTACTCAACAGCTCTCGCGCCATCGATGACGCTCGGATGCGGGTCGTGGGGAGGGAATGTCACTTCGGATAACATCTCACCCCTCCACTTGATGGACATCAAGCGGATCGCTTACGAAATACGCCCGGTTACCACTGAAGGCTCGATCGCGTCATCCGCGACCGTGGACACACGATCGACGACGCCATCAACGACTCGAGGCTCCGCTCAACCTGCGCTCGCGCCTTTGGTTTTGCCGCCAGACTTGCCAGGCTTGCCAGATCGCGCAGCGATCGCTGTGCTTGTTGACAAATTCCTCAGGGCGCGAAGCACGGCGACGCCGGCCGACGAGCCGAGGAAGGCAGTCGTGACGAATGGTCGTCAGGCCGCCGAGTTCGTCTGCGAAGAAGATGTCAGACAAGCTGTCAAGACTGGCGTGAAGATCTACATCAATGCAAAGACGATTGTCACGCCCGCTGCCCGAGAGTTGGGTGATACGCGCGATGTCTTTGCAAAAGCCTGATTCCCGTCTCACTCGTCAACCGCTTTCGAGCTCACAAGGAAGCCGAGCTGCGACTCGGCGTTCCCAGCCAAGGGGGATGCACTCGCTATGATCCGTCTCTTAGTCGCGTCGCTCCTGTCAATCCTCGCGTGCCTCATGGTTCCGCGGGTTACCTCAAACCAACAGACTCCGAAGCTGGGACCAGGAAGAAGATACTCGACGGTCGAACGCGTCCAGATCGAGCGCCTGAGGTCTCTTCACGAGGGCCGACTGGCGCTGACGCGTGGCCGCCGCGAGTTGAAGACGGTCTCGGGGTACCACGATTATCGTGCGATTCTGCACGCACACGCCGAGGACGCCGCACATACCGGCGGAACGCGCCCGGAGATGCTCGCTGCCGCAAAACGCAGCGGCATTCAGATCATTATGCTGACTGATCACGTGCGCCCGCAGCGCGATTTCATCAATGATAGCTGGCGCGGCATCCGCGAGGGGGTGCTCTTCATTCCCGGCGCCGAAGCCGAGGGCTTTCTTGCATATCCCCAGCGGTCAATCAAGAGTCAGCGTTTCTCCTCACGCGACGAATACATTGCCCTCATAAGACGCGGTGGCGGCAACATCTTTCTCTGTCACGTTGAGGAACGGTTTGATTGGCCGACGAACGAGCTCGATGGACTGGAGATTTACAACAATCACACGGACATCAAGGACGAGGGGCCGTTTCTCTTCTGGCTTGTGTCATCACTCAGCGATCCGGAGCGTCTGCCCCGGATCGCACAGGCTCTGGCTGAATATCCGATGGAGTTCTTTGCCGCGTCGCAGGACTATCTGGCGCCAATCATCGAGAAATGGGATCGTGATCTGGCGTCGCATCGTCTGACCGGTGTCGCAGCCAATGATTGTCATCACAATCAGGGATTCGTCATCAAAGTCGGCGGGCTGGACGCGATCGAGATCGCTGAAGCAGTCGGAGGTGACAAGCCTCGCCGAGTGACAGTCGAACAGCAACCGCGCGTTGCGGAGATGATCAAAGGCCGGCAGATCGGCGACATTGTTGCTCGTCTCGATATCGATCCGTACGAACGAAGTATGGGCTATGTCACGACTCACATCCTGGCACCGGAGCTCAGCGAAGAATCAGTGCGCCAGGCTCTGCGTAGTAGTCACGCCTATGTCGCGCACGACTGGCTTGCGGACCCGACTGGATTCACATTCGTCATCAGGAACTCGAGCCGTGATCGCATTCTTGGGATCATGGGAGACGAAGTGGCTTATGGGCCAAACCTGACGCTCAATGTCGAGGCAACTGTCGCAGGCAGCATCAAGCTCTTCCATGATGGAAAAGTGATCAAGGAAGCCGATGGGAATCGCCTGGTGTGGCCAGCCAACGCCCCTGGCGTCTATCGTGTCGAGATCTGGCTGACCGTCGACGGGGAAATGCGTCCCTGGATTTACAGCAACGCGATGCGCGTCCGCCCCGCGTGAATGGCGACTGCCCCACCGCGAGCTCAGGTGAGGAAGCGACCAAGTGGCGCATCTACCCTCACAAATACTTCCGCGGTCTATTTTGAGCAAAGAAAGGGGCGAAGGATGAAGCCGGCTGG
>JANNRD010000600.1:0-8672 GCA_031401095.1 Acidobacteriota bacterium | reverse complement strand
GTTGTCGACGATCGTCGTCACCTTTGCAGCCCGGCCCAGTTCGGCGATTGCCCGCAGGTCGGTGATCTGCATGAGCGGGTTGGTTGGAGTCTCGATGTAGATGAGCTTTGTCTGTGGTGTCAGGGCCGCAGCAAACTGGTCGGGATCAGTCTGGTCGACGACCGTGCATCCAATCCCCCAGCGCGGGAGGATATCCTTGAGGAGAGTCGTTGAGCCAGCGTAGTGATTGCGTTGCGCGACGATGTGATCACCTCGTTCGAGATGACTGACCACCGTCGCGAAGATCGCACCCATCCCCGAACTGGTTACGAGCGCCGCTTCGCCGCCCTCGAGCGCCGCGATTGTTGCCTCCACCTGCTTGTGCGTGGGATTGCCGTACCGCGTATAAAACGCACTCGGCGTCGCCGCGATGGCGATTTCGGCAAAGTCCTCAGCGGTCTCCGCACTAAAGGTCGTGGTCTGCCAGATTGGGGGGCTGACAGCTGTTGTCCGATTGAGGTGTCTTGACGTGTGGACGGCGACGGTTTGCGGTCCATCACCTGTTCTTGCCTTCCCCTGCTGTTTTGGGCTCGCGGGCCCTTTCTTGTCATTCGCCATGGTTCAGTCTTGCGCCAAAGTTCAGTGTTGAGAGAGGTGCGTGTAATTAAGCGTCACAAGAGCGCGTCTGACGGCCGCGACGGCGGCATCAAAACGTGACTCGTCAACGAAGACTATGTCGGTTTTATACGTCGACGTGTTGAGAATGCTGATCCCCGCCTCTGCGAGCGTGCGACTGATTTCGGCGATGAAGCCAACGACGGTAAATTCAAGTACAGTATCGAACGCAATCATCCTCCGGCGCGGTAAGACCTCCGCTCCGGGGAAGCGATCCGCGATGCGGGTCCACTCATCTTCCGAGACAATCAGGGTGATCTCATCCTTGTCGCGAGTCAGCGAGGTGAACCCGACAGCATCCGACAGGCTCTCGAGCGCATCACGATACGCCGCCAGAGCAAGACTGACGACAACGAACCGCGTTTCCGGCAGGTATAGTTTGATCGCCATAGTCGGACACTCCTTACCTTGTGTTCCTCCGGCACTATCGCCTCCGGCGTTATCGCCTCTGGCGCTATCGCCTCTTGCGATACCGAATGCCTGCGGACGCGCACGCCTCAGCTCCCGACGGCGAAAGCTGATCGGCGCACAATTATCGGCTCGCGACCGGAGGAAAGCCTCTGCGACGAAATTCCTGTTTCAACCGGCTCATCGTCGCCTCAACCTCTTCCAGCTTTGATGGAATCGCTGAAGACATGACTCGCGGCTCTCCCTCGGTCACGAGGACGTCGTCTTCGATGCGAATTCCGATGCCTTTGTAACGATCGAATGCCGGGCGCACTGCCCTTGCGAATCTCTCCATCTCGGGTGTCTTTGGAAGAACATCGAGAGCATCGGGCCGAATGTAGATTCCGGGCTCGACCGTCAGCACCATCTTCGGCGCCAATGGCGTGTTGTAGTCTCCGACATCATGAACATTCATCCCGAGCCAGTGGCTCGTTCCGTGCATGAACCAGATACGGTATTCGTCGTTCGATTTCGAGGTGATCAGACCAAGCCGGAAAAGGCCGTCCTTGACCACTTCGACGGCGCGTCCATGAACGCTGGTCGGTGAAATGACGGAGTCGCGTCGTGATCCCACAAGGCTTCCGGGTCGCACAGTTTTGATGGACTCCTGCTGCGCATCATAAACAATCCGGTAAATGTCGGCTTGCTCTTTGGTGAACTTCCCGCCGACGGGCAATGTCCGCGTGATGTCTGCGGTGTAGTGGTCGTATTCGGCCGCACAGTCCATTAACAAGAGACTGCCCTCATCAAGGCGTTCCTGATTCGTGATGTAGTGAAGGGTTGTCGCGTTGTTACCTGCGCCGACGATGCACGGATAGCCCCAATTATCAGCGTTGCGTCGTCTGAACGTATATTCGAATTCGGCCTGAACTTCATATTCGTGGAGACCTGGAGCTGCGATCGCAAAGACGCGGTGAAACGCCTCGCTTGAAATGTCGACGGCGTGCTGAAGGAGAGTCAGTTCCCATGGCGATTTGCGGAGCCGCATTTCGGCAAAGATCGGCGCCGCATTCCGGACACTCAACCCCGTCGCGATCTGAGAGAGACGCGCGGCAAAGCTCTGCTCCTGTCGATACTCGCGTGAGTCGCGTTCGGATGGCTGCAGAAGATAAAGCTCACCCCGATCCGTCGCAACCGCGTTGATGACTGGCTGAAAATCCTCTCGCCACTTCTTTGCGACCTCGGCCGTTACGATGCTGACCGGACCGCGGTCACCGATTGCTGCTGCTGCGCGGGGAGCGAGGACAGTCAAGAAAGCACTGAGCTGCGTGTTATCCCAAACCTCCTTGACCCCACTCTGCGCGCGGGCTTCCTCAGTCGAGAGCATGCGGCCGGTCCATGTCTCCTGCCACGGATCGCGCCGCGGTATGAACAGAATCTCTCGTGTTGTGCTTGCGCCGGGAATCAGAAGCAGGGTCACATCGGCCTGTTTGATTCCACTGAGGTAGTAGAGATTGTTCTCCTGGCGGTATGGATAATCGACATCGTTTGTATAGACTCGCGGCTCCGCGCTGAAGAGCATGAGGATACCGCGCTCGCCCAATTGGCGAGCCACTTGAATGCGGCGAGTGGCAAGCTCAGCCAGGCGCTCGGTCGGTGAGATCTGCTTGAGGGCTGGCGGGATGCTCCAGAGCCGCCAGTCAGCTCCTTCCTGTGCCGCGATTGCAAATGTCCCCAGTAACAAAAGCCCAACCAACAGTAGAAAAGGTCCGGATTTCACGATTGCACCACCTTCAAGGAAAGTTGCGTCTCAGAAGAACTTGATGAACACCCACATTAATACAACATGCAGCGACCAGATCGTAAGCGCAAATGGCAGTTGAAACAGGATGACACCGTACTGATTGCGCATCTCAAGGAGCGCCGCAGGCACGATGTTGAAGTTGGCCGCCATTGGAGTCACCAGGGTCCCACTTGCTCCCGCGGTCAGTGTCATGATCGCGGCCATCGTCGGGTCGACGCCGAAGGGCTTGATGATCAGCGGCACCAGGACGCCGGTTGCAATCACCGGCAAGGCTGCAAACGAATTCCCAACAACGATCGTGAAGAGCGCCATGCCAAAACAATTGGCGACCACCAGCAGAAACAGATTGCCCTCGGGAACAACGCTCAGAATCCCGCCCGCAATCAAATCTCCAACACGAGCTGCGGTGAAGATGATCCCAAGAGAGGCGAGCAGTTGAGGGAGGATGTTGACAGCGCCCATCGACTCATTCAGACGACGCCCTGCTTGCATCATTGTCTGAACTGTACCGCCGGTTAGCGCGAGCCCGACACCCATCGCCGCGAGACTCCCCAGTCCGAGGCCGACCAGAGCCCCGCGAGTGACGTCCATTCCAAGAAAACGAAAGACCACCGCCGTCAGGAAAGTGACGATCGGAATGACAAGCACGGGAAGAAAGATGCGATCACCCAGTCGCTGCCCTTCATCAGCTGGCGAGACCTTCAATGACTCAGCTCCTTTGCTCCTGCTGACGCGTCCCATCCCGTCGATCGCAACCAGAACCAGCACCAGCAGCCCAGTCAAGGAGTGTGGCAGCAGCCCGCCAAAGATGAAGATCAACCCGAGGATCAGCCAGAAACAGCCCGTCGCGAGGCGATGCGGATGGAGCCGGTCACGAAAGGTGAGCGCCGCGAAAACGACGAGTACTATCCCCGTCAGCGCATAGACCGCGTTGAGGCTGAAAAGTTGGGCGACCAGGCTAAGCACCGGCGCCTCGCTTCCCGCGTGAAAGAAGGCTCCGATCGAGGCGAACAAACTGGAGCCCACCTACAAGAACTGAAAGGACGACGATCGGAATCGTGTAGAGGACAAGACTCCAGAGGCTCACTTCGTAGCCAAGCCCGCGCATCGCTCCGTACACAAGAAGTATCCCAGGCTGAACGGGAGAAAGATTCTGGCCATAAAAATTACCGTAGTTCTCGCTCGCCGCGTTTGCGGCTTTGATCCTCTCGACGGTCTCGACGGGAACCTCTTCTCTTTTTGCCGCTCCGAGTTGAGCCTCTACGGCGCCGATCGACATCGGATAGATTAGTGGCCGAACGAATGAAGGATGGCCGTTGAGTCTGATTCCAAGGATGCCGTGCAGTATGCGAAAGAGTTGGTAGACGATCTGCAGGCGGCCGACCGTGGCTACTTTGAAGCGGCGAACGACGATTCGGGAACGCTCCTGCAGACCGTATCGCTCGGCGAGTCCGATGATCGGGAGTGTGACGATGAAGAGTGTCACCAGCCGATTGTCGGCAAACGCCTTACCCAGCATGTTGATGATTCCCGTCTGACCGGGTCTTGCGAGAAATGGAACTGCGGCGAAGAGGCCTTCACTTGAGAAGAGTGGTAACCCGGCGGCGAGCCCAGTGACGAGCGCGGCCACAACAACAACAAGAGTCGTCCTCATCCGCAAAGCGAGGCCGACAAGAATGATTGCGATCCCACTGAGCTTGAGTAGTTCTCCCATCGTTTCTCCTCCTGGAAAGCACGTTCTGACGGGCATTCTCAAGCGCGGGGCGACTATTGACAAGCCTTATTGCTGAGTGCGTAGATTGCGCCAGGGAAGGTGGGCCGAGCTACGGAAGTAGAAGACTCACGCGAAGACGCGAAGAACGCGAAAAGACGCGAAGTGATCAGGGCATCAAAGGCTGCAAGCGAAGTGCCGGGGGGCTCTTTACGGCGTGGTTCTACAATCCGATGATCTTCGCGGAGAGCGGAGTTCCCTTCAGGTCGCGCATGGCATTGCGTGTATCAATGATGAGTGCGGCGTGCTCGGCAACCCAGCGATAATCGATCTGGCGATGATCGGTGACAATGACGACGCAGTCCGCGCTCTTGAGCGTCTCTTCAGTCAACCCGATGCTCTGCAGTCTCTCTTCACTCTCTCCATCAAGCCGGATGTTGGCGATGTATGGGTCGTGATAGACCACCTCGGCGCCGCGCTTCCGCAATTGTTCGATGATCGCGAGCGCGGGGCTTTCACGAACATCGTCGATGTCGCGTTTATAGGCGACACCAAGGATCAAGACACGCGATCCATTAACTGCCTTTCTTTCCCGATTGAGTCCGAACGCTGCCATCTCAACAACGTGCGAGGGCATCCGCGAATTGACCTCTTCGGCGAGCGAGATAAACCGCGCTTCAAATCCATGCATCCGCGCCTTCCACGAGAGATAGTGCGGATCGAGCGGGATGCAGTGACCACCGATTCCAGGGCCCGGATAGAATGGCATGAAGCCGAATGGCTTGGTCGCAGCGGCGCTGATCACTTCCCAGCTATCGATGCCGAGGGTGTAGCAGAGCTGCGCGAGCTCGTTGACCAGCCCGATATTGACCGCCCGAAAGGTGTTCTCAAGCAGCTTGCAGGCCTCCGCAACACGGGCCGAGCTGACGCGGTGAACTGTCTCGACAATCGCGCCGTAGACCGAGGCCGCGACCTCTGTGCTCGCTGCCGTGACGCCTCCCACGACCTTGGGAATGTTGCTCGTGTTGAACCGGTCGTTTCCCGGATCGATTCGCTCAGGAGAGAACGCGAGGAAGTAGTCATCGTCGATCTTGAGACCGGTCCCATCGAACATGGGGCGGAGTACTTCATCGGTAGTGCCGGGATAGGTCGTCGATTCAAGAATGATCAACTGACCCTGGCGGATAGTCTCACAAATCCTCTCGGCGGCGGACATGATGAACGAGACATCGGGTTCCTTCGTTTTACGGAGCGGTGTCGGGACGCAGATGATGACGACATCGGCGACGCTCAACAGACCGAAGTCCGTCGTCGCGCTTAGCCGACCAGCGGAGACCGCGGCGGCAACTTGCGTCGATGTCACGTCGGGGATGTAGGATTCGCCCCTGTTGATCTTCTCCGCCTTCGCGGCATCGACCTCGAAGCCCGTTGCCGGGAAGCCGGCGGTGGCGAATTCGACAACGAGCGGCAGACCCACATATCCAAGCCCGACGACTCCGATGTGTGCTGTTCGCGAGGCAATCTTTCCAAGCAGCCTGTCTTTTGTATTCACGGTGCCTATTCTCACCGGCATTGCGAATAGTCTCAAGTACTTTTTTTGAGTAGGAGAAGAGAAACAACGGAACATACGGAAGAAAACGGAACAGACGGAAGAGATTGGGTTGAGCCTCAATCCTTTCCGTGCTTTCCGTGTGCTTCCGTATGTTCCGTTGTTTCTCCCCCAATCCAAAATCTGCACTCAATTTGACACCCGGTAAAGCGCGTGATAGTGTCCGCCGTCTATTCGTTCTTTTTACATCTTCAGGTGCCCCCGGCCCATAGGGGGAGAATAGGGAAGCGGGTGAGAGTCCCGCGCGGTCACCGCCACTGTAAGGCTCGATAATATCCGGCACGCCAATGCCATTGCGCCGAAATGCGTGAGAAGGCGCGCGTCGGAGAGCTAAGTCAGGATACCTGCCTGAAGGTCAGTAGTTCACTGGCGGCTCTTCGGCTGAAGGAGCGCGGCCCAGGTTTGTGTGCACGCCGTTCTCCCATAAGTACTTCAAGCCTCGGACGTTCTCCCTCGTGGAGCCACTTGTTCCGGGGCTTTCGTGTTTGCTCACCTCACAAAACTTTTAGTCGCCCTTGGCAGCTTGTTGCTCCTTGCAGCTTGCGCGCGCCCATCAAGCGAAAGTGTGGCCACAAGGCGTGAGTTTGTCGATGGCCTCGCCCGCACTGTTCGCGTCTCGTTCCCACCACGTAGGATCATCTCTCTCGCCCCGAGCGTTACCGAAGCTCTCTTTGCCCTTGAACTCGATGATCGCATCATCGCGGTGACGACCTATTGCGACTATCCAGCCGCAGCCAGACAAAAAGAGAAGATCGGTGACACCCTTCATCTCAATCTCGAACGGATCATCTCACTCCGTCCCGATCTGATCGTCATTTCGACGGCCAGTCAGCTCGAGAACCTGACGCGGCGCCTCGATGAGCTTGCGATTCCCGTCTTCGTGACCAATCCGAGGACCGTTCGCGAAGTGGTCGCTTCACTTCGCAGCCTCGGCAGACTGACTGGAGCTGAAGCCACGGCAGAAACAGTCGCCCTTGAGATGGAGCGGCGAATCGCGGAAGTTGAGCGGCGTGTGAGCGGACTCTTCCGTCCGAAGGCGCTCTACGTCCTGCAAACCGGACCGCTGATCACCGTTGGCGGGAAGACTTTTCTCAACGACCTCATCGAGCTGGCTGGTGGAGTCTCGATTTCCGTGAGTGAGACTGCCGACTATCCGCAGTTTTCGCGCGAAACGGTGGCAGCGCGGCGACCGGACGTGATCATTGCACCCTTGAGTCATGGCAGCGAACTGGTCAGCGAACAGTCTCTGACTCGAGATTTCGCCCGGACACCAGCCGTCGTGCGTGGCCGCATTCTTCGCGTCGACCCTGATCTGGTTGATCGTCCGGGACCTCGTCTGGTCGACGGGCTCGAGCAACTTGCACGCGGTCTCCACCCGGAGGCAATGAAATGACTGTCCTCACGTGGCAGCGCGCCTTCTCGACACTTGTTGTCATGTCGATTGGTCTTATCGGAGCGGCGGCAGTTGCGCTGGCCATTGGCAGTGAGCACGTCGCGACCGGCGAGATACTCAACGCACTCCTTGCCAAAGTCACGGGTGGTCGCTCGACGCTCTCTCTCGAACAGGACGTCATCATCTTCAGTCTTCGCCTCCCGCGAATCGGGTTGGCGGCCGGGGTCGGCGCTGTTCTGGCGGTGGCTGGAGCATCGTTTCAGGCGCTCCTCCGAAACCCGCTTGCCGATCCATACATACTTGGAGTCTCGGGTGGAGCTGCGCTTGGATCGATCCTCGGAATCATGTTCGCAGGAAATGTGGTCTACGGAAGGCCACTCATGAGCTTTGTTGGCGCGGCGTGCGCGAGTGTCGTCGTCTACCAACTTGGTCGTCGAGATGATGACCCTGCGAGACTTGTCCTGGCTGGTGTTGTCATCTCGACATTTCTGTCATCGGTGATTGCTCTGGTGATCGCGTTGGCAGAGGACGTCAAGCTGCGCAACATCACGCTCTGGTTGCTTGGAGATCTCTCGAGCGGGACAGTCGAAGGACTCATCTTCGTCCTGCTTGCTGCGGTCGTGGGTGTGGCGGTGCTCCTGACGCAGGCGCGCGCACTGAATCTCATGATGGTTGGCGAGCGCGATGCTTTTGCGCTTGGAGTCGAGACCGGTCGTGTTCGATGGATCGTCTACGCCGTTGCCTCGCTGCTGACCGGCGCGGCTGTCTCCGCTGGTGGTGCGATCGGGTACATCGGTCTCGTCGTGCCACATCTGGTGCGCCTCGCGACGGGTGCGGATAACCGGCTGGTGATCCCGGCTTCAGCGCTTGCCGGTGCCATGCTGGTGCTCATGGCGGACACTGCGGCTCGCGTAGTGCTGGCTCCGCGCGAGCTGCCAACGGGCGCGATCACTGCAATCGTCGGCGCACCTATTTTTATCTATTTGCTGCTGCGAGGAAGGAAGTGATTCGATCTGGATGCGGAAGAAGAAGAGAAACAACGGAACATACGGAAGGACACTGAAGATACGGAAAGGATAATGGGCTCAAGCCGACCTTTTCCGTTTGTTCCGTT
>JANNRD010000599.1:0-2724 GCA_031401095.1 Acidobacteriota bacterium | reverse complement strand
GCTTGTTCGCGCGACGTGCAGAGCTTCCCGAGGTGCAGACTGCGAAGGTGGAGCGGCGGCCGCTGCTCGAATCGAAGGTGACCGCGAACGGCGAGGTTCGGCCGATTCAGTTCATCAATCTGACCGCAGAGGTCGGCGGCCGCGTGACAGATGTTTTTGTGAAGGAGGGTGACCAGGTAAAGAAGCGCTCACCGCTCGTCCGCGTCGATCCGACGCAACAGGCTTCGGCGACAAGTGTTCAGGAAGCGAATCTCCGAGCGGTGCAGGCCGACGCGCAGAATCTGACGGTTGCGATCACCGGAGCGGAGAATGCGATCAGCAGTTCGCGCGCGCAACTGATCTCAGCCGAAGCCGACCTCGAGCGCGCGACGTTTGAACAGGCGAACGCGGAGATCGAGCTCAAGCGGAGCACCGATCTGGTCGAGAACGGGGTTGTCTCCAAGTCCGTCTACGATAGCGCCAAGATGCGGTTTGACTCCTCGAGCGCTTCGGTTAATTCCTCCAGGGCCCGTGTTGCTCAAATGCAAACGCAGGTTCGCGACTCCGAGATTCGTGTTAACCAGGCACGTGCTCAACTCGAATCCTCAAAGGCGCGGGTTGCGCAGTCGCAGGCGAGCCTTCGAAGCCAGGCCGATTTGTTGGCGAAGACGACGCAATACGCTTCGATCAACGGTGTCGTGGTTGGGCCAATCATTCAGGTTGGCACCTTTGCGCTCGCCAATCTCTCATCGACGCCTTTGATGATCATTGCGGATATGTCGATCATCAATGTCGAGGTTCGTGTTGACGAGACGGATGTCGCCAACGTCAAGACCGGCCAGAAGACCAAGATCAAGGTTGACGCACTGGGTGAGCGCGAGATCGAGGGCGAGGTGACCGAGATTGCGGCATCGGCCGTCACTCGTTCCGGTCAGACAATTGCGCAGACAACGGTCGCGGGTTCGCAGGAAGCCAAGGATTTCAAGGTCGTCATCCGGCTCGTCAATCTCAATGAAGAAGCGCGTGACCGGCTGAGACCAGGAATGTCGGCGACCGCGACGATCAATACCGATCGGCGCGAAAATGTCATCGCCATTCCATTGCAGTCACTGGTCGAGCGCGAGCCAGGACAGGGTGATGCCGCGAAGGGATCGGCGTCACCAACGCCAGCACCAAGTCCCGAAAAGCAGGGCCGGGAACGAAAGTCCATTCGTGGCGTCTTTGTGGTTGAGAACAACAAGTCAATCTTCAAGGCGGTGACGACGGGAATTACCGGCGAAAACGATATTGAAGTGACGGACGGATTGAACGAGGGGACCGAAATAGTCATCGGACCCTATCGACAACTGCGGACGTTAAAGGACAATATGGCCATCAAGCGGGAGGACAAGAACAAGCGTTCGGGTACTCCGGGTGCAACGGGAAGCCGATGAACGGGCCGATTTCGAGGAGTGTTGAATGCTGACGGGAACGGAAGCAGCCAAGGAAACGCAGCCGATCGGTTCACGTCTGACTGCGGAGCAGACACCGAGTGGTGCACTCATTCGGACGACAAATCTCTGGAAGACTTACGTCATGGGTGAGGAGGAGATACACGCCTTGCGGGGAGTCTCTTTCGAGATTCAGCGTGGGGAATATGTCGCCATTATCGGTCCGTCCGGTTCAGGCAAGTCGACGCTCATGAACATGATCGGATGCCTCGATACGCCATCGCAGGGTGAGTACTGGTTGAATGGGAAGCTCGTTTCGGAGATGGACGACGATGAGCTGGCGAGCATCCGCAACAAGGAGATTGGCTTTGTCTTTCAGACATTCAATCTGCTGCCGCGCGCGACGGCGCTCCACAACGTCGAGTTGCCGTTGATCTACAGCGGCACCCCTTCGTCGAAGAGAATTGAGATGGCGAAGGCTGCGCTTGAGTCGGTCGATCTCGGGTCGCGCATGAATCACCGGCCAAACGAACTGTCAGGAGGTCAGCGCCAGCGCGTCGCCATCGCGAGGGCGCTTGTCAACAACCCTTCGATCATTCTTGCTGACGAGCCGACAGGGAACCTCGACTCACGGACCTCTGAGGAGATCATGCAGGTTCTGCAAGGCCTCAATGACAGAGGCAATACGATTATTGTCGTGACGCACGAGCAGGACATCGCCGCGCACGCCCATCGCGTGATTTCGATTCTCGACGGTCAGATCTCAAAGGACGAACGTATTCGCTGATCGTCGCTGTTCGAGGCCCTCTGTCGGCCGCGGCTGTCGCAACTTGAGCGACCGTCGCGGCCTTCGTGCTTTGCTGCTGAGGGAGTAACGGTACTTGCTCAGCAGCTTGCGTCGTGTTGACGTTGCCACGAAAGTTTCGTCGCTAGCTGAGTGGATGTGTTTCTGATGTTTTTTTTCTTGACAGATCGATAAGACAGTACTATTGTCCGCACGTCATTTTCCAATAACTTATTTCTTCGCGAATAAGATATTCAGCCCGGGCTCGGTTGGTCAAACTGTAGACCAGACTGAGCCAAGCAGCCATCAGCAGAAGCGTCCCTTTGTTCTCTCAGCCGCGTAGGCTTTGCCAGCGTTTGGCGCAAGCTCGGGCCTAAACCAATAACAGCAGTTCCTCGATCGGGTTCACAGCCGACACCGATTCAAGCCATGAGGATCTTATGCCACCTCTCAGAAAGCTTGCTGTTGTTCTGCTTTGTGTTTTCCTCGCCTACGCGCCAATCCTCGCGGTCTCCCCGCAGGCGAAGGCGG
>JANNRD010000598.1:0-6004 GCA_031401095.1 Acidobacteriota bacterium | reverse complement strand
ACCGAGTACAGCACCTATCGACCAGCTCCCCAGGTGAGCTATGCGGCCGGGACAAAGGTCCATAGGGAAGCCGCGACCGGTGTCACGGGCGCGCCGCAGATTATTCAGGCGAGCCCTGTCAGATGGGTAGCCATCGATGACAACTATTTTGCCATGGCGCTTGTGCCGGCAAAGCCCACCGGCGCTGTCGCGATCTTCAACACCAGGCGGATGGAGGAGATCGGCGGAAAGCAGGTCGAGCGGAACCACATTTCAGTTGCGGTCCAGGTGCCAGCGGGTGAGCTCAATCACGTCTATGCCGGACCCAAGGACCTGAATTCGCTGACCCGCATCAGTCAGAAATTCGGCCTCGGTGACGGAAGCGGTAACCTCGAGGACGTGGTCAACTACGGTTGGCTTTCCTTCATCTCGTTTATCATCAAGCCTCTCTCGCACTTCATGCTGAACAGCCTGCTGTTCATCAACAAGTACACCCATAATTACGGTTGGGCGATTGTTGTCTTGACGGTTGTGCTGAACATGTTCTTCTTCCCACTTCGGTGGAGAAGTTCGGTGGCGATGCGACGCACCGCAGCCATGCAGCCGAAGATGAAAGATCTGCAGGAGCGGATGAAGAAGCTCGACAAGAGCGATCCGCGGATGCAGGAGTTGCAGAAAGAGCAGATGGCGCTCATGCGCGAGGGCAACCCCCTCATGGGTTGTCTCCCGCTCTTGCTGCAAATGCCGTTTTTCCTCTCCGTCTTCACCATTCTGACGGTCTCGATCGAAGTCCGGCACGCGCCCTTTGTCGCTTGGATCCACGACCTCTCGGCCCCCGATCCTTTCTGGATCTTGCCCATCGTCATGTGCGCTTCGATGATCGTCCAACAGGCGCTGACGCCAACGACGGCCGATCCAATGCAGAAACGAATCGGCTATCTCATGCCGTTGATATTTGCGTATTTTCTAACCGCAGCCCCGGCTGGTTTGGTTCTATACTGGATGATGAGTAACCTGGTTGGCATTGCGCAGCAGTTTGTCATCAACAAGCTCAACCCGCCGGCGCCGCCAGCGGCCGCGAATCAGTCACAGGCGGACAAATCGAGGGCGTCCAATTCGAAGGCTCCGAAGGGTCCGAAAGGAAACAAGCCAAGGACCGAGTTGGCCAGCTCGTAGAAGCGTCGAAATCAAAAGTAGAGCAGACAGAAATGACACAGATAGACATCGCGCAAACACGCACCGGGATCGAAGGTTTCGTTCGCGATCTGATCGACACGTCGTCGCTCGATTTGCGAGCCGAGACCGAACAGGTTGACGAGAGCACGATTCGGGTTTCATTTCAGGGCTTCGATTTGGCGCTCCTGCTCGGGCACAATGCGGAACTGCTGGATGCTTTTCAGTATATTGCGCGGCGAGCATTTGCAGACGCCGTCGCCGCAGGCATCCAAGTCGACTTCGACGCCGGCGGCTATAGAACACAGCGTCGCCAGGAGCTCGAGTTGATGGCCCAGAAGGCTGCTGATCGCGTCCGCGTCTCGAAGGTCCCATTTGTCTTTGATCCGATGAATGCACAGGATCGCCGTATCATCCACCTCATCCTGGTGGAAGAGGGCGGCGTCAGGACCGAGAGCGAGGGGGATGGTCAGATGCGGCGCGTGAAGATCCTCCCGGCCTGAACCTTCCCAGCTCATATCATCTACCCTGTTCCGCTCGCCATGAGTCGATCTGACTATGATTTGGGCACGGTCGCAGCGGTCGCGACGCCCCCCGGTTTCGGTGGAATCGGAGTCATTCGCTTGAGCGGTTGCGATGCGGCGGCGATCGCCCGCAAGTTGCTGGCGCTTGGCGAAGGGGTCATTCTCAAGCCGAATCAGGCTTCTCTCCACCAAATCATGAGCACGAGGACGGGTCAGATCATCGATCAGGCGATCGTCACGTTCTTTGAGGCTCCCCACTCATTCACGGGTGAAGACGTTGTCGAGATCTCCGGGCACGGCAGCCCCGTAGTGCTTGCAGAACTGCTGCGCGAAATCTTTGCGCTCGGCGCGAGAGCGGCCGAGCCCGGCGAATTCAGCCTCCGCGCCTTTCTCAACGGGCGCATGGATCTGGCGCAGGCCGAGGCGATACGAGACCTGATCCACGCGCAAACAAGCTATCAGGCACAACTCGCTGCACGGCAATTGCGCGGCGAGGTCTCGGGGCAGTTGCGACCCATCAAGGAGCAGCTTGTCAGACTGATCGTCCACTTCGAATCAGCAGTGGAGTTTATCGAAGACGATCTGGATGCCCTCGATATCGCGCGCTTCAGTGCCGAGCTGGCGTCGATGGAAGAACTGCTCCGAAGGCTGGCGGGGAGTTATCGGGTTGGGAGGGTCATTCGTTCGGGTCTGAGACTGGCCCTCATCGGCAAGCCGAACGTTGGAAAGTCTTCGGTCTTTAACAGCCTGCTTGGCAGAGACCGCGCGATCGTGACGGCGATTCCAGGGACGACTCGAGACGCTTTGTCTGATGTGGTCGCGATTCGCGGAATCCCGGTCGAGCTTGTCGATACGGCCGGGATTCGCGAAACCGAAGATCTCGTTGAGCGGCTTGGTGTTGAGCGCACACGCTCAGCGGCAAGCGAGGCCGATCTTGTGATCGCGGTGATCGATGCGAGCGCCGCTTCAGTAGAGAAAGAGATTCAGTTCATCGAGGGGATTCCAATCGATCTCCACGTTTTGAACAAGTGCGATCTCCCGTTCAGAATGAGCGCCGAGAGCCTCGAGAGGCTCTCGAGAAACGGCCAACCGATTCTGAGGGTCTCGGCACTGACCGGTGTCGGAATCGATGACTTGAGGGATGCCATTTACGAGCGGATCACCGGCGGCGCATCGCCTCTCAGTGAGGGTGCTATAATCACCAGCGAGCGTCACTTTGCCGCCCTGGAATCCGCATCCACCTCGCTTGAACATGCGCGGAGGGACCTTGGGGCGGGCTTGACGGAAGAAGTTGCCCTCACCAATCTGCACGAAGCCTTGCGAAGTCTTGGCGTGATCACCGGTGAGACCCTCATAGCAGACATCATCAATCAGATTTTTGCGACGTTTTGTATTGGGAAGTGATTTCGGGACACGAATGCGACGGTTTGACGAACAGTTTGATGTGATTGTGATTGGCGCCGGACATGCGGGCTGCGAAGCCGCGCACGCATCGGCCAGGCTCGGCGCAAGGACGGCGATCGTCACCTTCAATCTCGACTTGATCGCACAGATGTCGTGTAACCCGGCGATCGGGGGCATCGCAAAGGGTCATCTTGTCAGAGAGATCGACGCCCTCGGCGGGCTCATGGGTCGAGTCATCGATCAGACCGGCATCCAGTTCCGGATGCTCAACCGCAGCCGAGGTCCCGCGGTCCAGGCTCCGCGCGCCCAGGCCGACCGTGCTCTCTACCGTCAGCAGATGCGACTCGAACTGGAGAGCATTGCGAATCTCTTTCTTCGACAGGGAGAAGTGATTGAGCTTCTGATCGAGGACGGCGCGGTTGTCGGCGTCGAGCTCATGGATGGTCGGCTTCTGCGCGCTGAGGCGGTCATCGTCACGACCGGCACGTTTCTCAATGGCTTGGTACACATCGGCGAGAAGAGGTTTCCTTCCGGACGATCGGGTGAGCCACCATCGATCAAGCTCGCGGAGAACCTGCGAGAGCTGGGGTTCAGGATCGCGAGATTGAAGACTGGAACACCACCTCGTCTGGACCGGCGGTCGATCGATCTCAATCAGTTCGAAGAACAGCCGGGAGACGCGAGACCAACGCCGTTTTCGTTTGCAACGCGGTCGATCGCGCAGCCGCAAGTCTCTTGTTATATAGGCTATACGACCCCGGAATTGCACGGGCTTATTCGTCAGAATCTCGCGCGATCACCGCTCTACAGCGGTCAGATCGTCGGGATCGGGCCGCGCTATTGTCCCTCGATCGAGGACAAGGTGGTCAAGTTCCCGGACAAGGAGCGGCACCAGCTGTTTCTCGAGCCGGAGGGTTTGAAGACATACGAGATATACCTCAACGGATTCTCGACGAGCCTTCCGGCGGATCTGCAGCAAGAGCTGGTCAACCGGATTCCGGGACTGGAATCGGCTGTCATGCTCAGACCTGGGTATGCGATCGAGTACGACATGGTGGACCCAACCGAGCTTTGGCCGTCGCTTGAGACCAAGAGGTTCCGGGGGCTGTTTCACGCCGGTCAAATCAATGGAACGACCGGGTATGAGGAAGCCGCTGCCCAGGGCATCATCGCCGGGATCAACGCTGCCAGAAGGGTCTTTGCACAGGATCCGGTCATGATCAAACGCGACCAGGGCTATCTTGGTATCCTGATTGATGATCTTGTCACTCAGGGTGTCGATGAACCCTACCGAATGTTCACATCGCGCGCTGAACAGAGACTAAAGCTGCGAATCGATAATGCGGACGCGCGTCTCTCGCAAACCGCGTTTGAGATTGGACTCCTTGAGCCTGAGCGCCATCGCCAATTCAGCGAGAAGATGATGTGGCAGAATGAGTTACGTGACGTGATCGCGAGTCTTTCGGTCTCGGCTCGTTCGTTGGGATACGCGACATTCACTCGCGTTTCGGGTGTCACGCTGACAGAGCCAGTCAACCTGGCGCAACTCGCGAAACGACCTGAGGTGACAGCGGAGAGTATTGCGCATCTGCTCCCCGCGCGGTTTGGCGATGAGACCCACGCGGGCGAACTGCTGACCGTCGTTACTGACCTCAAGTATGAGGGGTACTTGACGGCGCAGGAGAGCCTCACTTCCCGTGTGGGTAAGTCGGTGAACAGATCGATTCCTCATCAGATCGAGTACGGGCAGCTCCCCGGGCTATCGGTTGAGATGGCGGAGCGTTTGAATCGCATCCGACCCCAGACGATCGGCCAGGCGATGCGCATCCCGGGCTTGACGCCGGCAGCGCTTTCGCTACTGACGATCCATGTCGAGCTTCTTTCCAGACAGAGTGCCCGATGAGCCGCCAGCATGCACCAGCTGCGCTTGAGGACATCCTCGCAGGCTCCTTTCCAGAGCTCCAACCCGAGGCAATCACGAAGCTGGTCGACTACTATGAGGTCGTACTCAAGTGGAACAAGCGAATCAGTTTGACCACCGTGACCGAGCCAAAGCCGTTCGCGCAGCGGCATCTCGGCGAGGCAATATTTGCCGCGAACCTGCTTCAGGGTTCGATCACCGAGTTTTGGGATATCGGTTCAGGTTTGGGTATACCCGGGATTCCCGTGGCGATTGTCAGACCTGATCTCGATGTCCGATTGGTCGAATCAAACCGCAAGAAGGCGATTTTTCTCGAGGAGGCGACTGAGGGACTGAGGTTGGATCGCGTCAAGGTGATTAACGCGCGTTTCGAGACATTGTCAGAATTCTCGGAAAATTCTTGTATCTCGACACGGGCGGTTGAACGGATGAGCGAGGTCGTCAGACTGGTCCTGGAGAGAGGCCAGACCGCAGGGCAGTTACTGATTTTTGGGGGTGCCGATCTGCCGCTGAGTGCAACCGGCAAGCGGCTGACAGCGCATTTGCTGGCCGGCTCGACCGAACGGTTCCTCTACGAGATCCGCTAGAAGGCAAAGACCGGACTCACGCGAAGGCGCGAAAAGACGCGGAACCTCTGTGCAGCTGGCGCTTCCCCTTCTTCAGTTCGCTTCGCGTCCTTTCGCGTCGTTTGCGCCTTCGCGTGAGTCTTCCCTTTGGCTTCGCGTGAGTCCCTCCTTTGCCCGACAATTGTTCCACGTGGAACATTTGTGATAGTCTGTGGGAAATCTATGGGCCGGATCATCGCAATCTCGAATCAAAAAGGCGGCGTTGGCAAGACGACAACGGCCATCAACCTCGCCGCTGCGTTGGCCGCCGCCGAAGCACCGACGCTCCTCATCGACATGGACCCTCAGGCCAACGCCACCAGTGGTCTCGGCGTTCGAAAAGGTTCGTTCACACGCGGCATATACCATTCATTGATCCTGGACGATCCGATCCGATC
>JANNRD010000597.1:0-4471 GCA_031401095.1 Acidobacteriota bacterium | reverse complement strand
CGGGCCTGCGATTGGCACTCCTCGTGTCACTGCTTGTATCTGGTGGCTGCCGATCCGTGGAACCGCCGCCTGGCGGAGCTCAGTTGTCGAACCCACCAGCAACCAGTTCGCCTCCGTCGGCGCCTCCATCGGCACCTTCATCAGGCCCGTCACCGGTGATCGTTGCATTCGGTGATAGCCTGACCGCTGGATACGGACTCCCGGAACCGGGCCTGCAATCCTATCCTGCCTTGTTGCAGAGACGGCTGGACGAGTCTGGATACAGCTACCGCGTGGTCAACGCCGGTGTTTCCGGCGACACCTCGGCCGGCGGGGTGCGGCGAATCGACTGGGCACTGAAGGGAGACGTCCGATTCCTGATACTTGAACTTGGAGGCAACGATTCGCTTCGCGGTCAGCCGCCAACGGGAATCAAAAAGAATCTGGCGCAGATCATCGAGGCAGCTCAAAAGCGGAACGTCAAAGTAATCCTTGCGGGCATGGAGGCTTTGCCGAATCTCGGAGCTGAGTATACTCAAGCGTTTCGTCAACTGTTTCGCGATCTGGCAAGCGAGCATCGTCTCAAGCTCATCCCCTTCTTCCTCGCCGGGGTCGGAGGGATCGCCGACCTCAATCAGGCCGATGGAATTCATCCCAATATCCGCGGCACAGAGATCGTCCTGGATAACGTTTGGCGTGCGCTTGAGCCAATGCTCGCCAAGGATTGAATCATTCAACCGTGCGGCACCCTGACTGGAGGAACAAGTGACAATGGAGATTGGGCGGATTGGATTGATCGGTCTCGGGATTATGGGTGCGCCGATGGCGCGGAACCTTTTACGAGCCGGCTTCTCGCTCAGCGTCGCGACTCGAACGCCGGGAAAGGCTCTCAGCTTTGCCCGCGAGGCCTCGTCGCTGGGGAGCGTTCGCGCGTTCCTCAGCCCGGCGGAGGTGGCGGCAGAGAGTGAAGTTGTCATCACAATGGTGACGGACTCACCGGACGTGGTTGAGGTGGCCCTCGGTCACGAGGGGCTATTTCAGAGCGCACGGCCCGGAACGGTGATCATCGATATGAGCACTATTTCTCCGCAGGTGACGCGCGAGTTGGCTGCGGATGCGCTCTCACGCCAGTTGCGCTGGCTTGACGCACCAGTATCCGGTGGTGAAAAGGGCGCAATCGAAGGCACGCTCACCATCATGGTCGGTGGAGAATCGGACGTGCTCGAGCGAGTCCGGCCTGTCTTTGAGGCGATGGGTAAGCGAATTACCTACTTCGGACCTGCGGGCACGGGTCAATCGGCAAAGCTCTGCAATCAGATCATGACTGCGGTCAATCTGCTGGCCGTTTGCGAAGCAATGGTGTTCGGGAAAAAAGCCGGTCTCGATCTCTCAACCTTGCACGGAGCGCTGACAGGTGGCGCAGCTAACTCCTGGGCCCTCGAGGTGCTCGGTCGAAAGATGATTGACGGGGACTTTGCACCTGCATTTATGGTGCGCTTGCAACAAAAGGATCTTCGCCTCGTTCTGGAGGCAGCGGGCGCCAATCACACACCCCTCGCCGGGGCATCCCTCGTTCATCAACTGCTGACTGCCGTTGAGGCTGAGGGACGCGGCGAAGAGGGCACGCAGACCCTGGTCAGATTGATCGGGAAGCTGGCGGGGATCGAGTGAGTGAAACCTGCCGGCAACGACTATCGGGACAACAAGGACCGCATGGACCGGGATTTAGGAATCGACCGCACGTGCCTGTCAACTGACTCTCTTAGCTTTTTTGTCCTTCAAGTGCCTGTTGTCCTTGACCCACCGTTGCCTCCCTTCACTCAGACTTCATCGCGCCACGACCTCGCAAGATATGTCCGGACCGAGCTCCCGTGTGAGTCCCCTTCTCGATGGTGATCTTCCCATTGACGATGACGTAGTCGATGCCCACCGGGAACTGCTTTGGCTGCTCAAATGTTGCCCGGTCTGCAACCGTCTTGTCATCAAAGACGACAATGTCCGCTGCCATACCAGGCCGGAGGATGCCGCGGTCCCAGAAGGAGAAGCTCTGTGCCGGTAACGACGCCATCTTGCGCACCGCCTCCTCGAGCCCGATCAGTCTCTTTTGACGGACGTAGACCCCGAGAACGCGCGCGTTGTTTCCAAACCCGCGTGGATGCGGAATGCTGTCGCCGCCTGAATCGAGCACGCCCGAATCAGATGCGACCATGGTAAAGGGCTGCTGGATGATCCGCTCGACGTCCGCCTCTGACATCTTCTGGAGCACCATTTGAGCTCCACCCGCCAGCAATATCGCAATCGCCTGCTCGGCCTGCTCGTTGGGACTCTTTTTCCCTGTCACGGAGTTTGTAATCTGGACGAGGTTCTTTCCATTATAGTTTGGGTTTGGCCGGTAACTCGCAACGAAGGCGAACGATAGATCACTAAATCCCTCGCTCTTTGCCTTTGCGAGGATTTCACTCCGCACCCGAGCGCGCATCGTTGGATCCGTCAGGCGCTCTCGAACCTTGTCCGACCCACCCTCAAAGAGCCACGACGGGAAGAGAATGCCGATCCCTGTACTACCCGCGGGATAGAGATATTGATCCACAGTCACCTGCTGACCGCGTGCGCGAGCTTCGGCAATCAGACGGATTGTCGCGACGCTCGCGCCCCATCTCTTCTTGCTCGAAACTTTGAAATGCGAGATCTCAACCGGGCACCCACTCTGAGCGCCGATCTCGAGGCTCTCCTGGATGGATTTCTCGACGTCGATTCCCTCATTCCGCATATGTGTCGCGTAGACTCCGCCATAACCTCCAGCAACCCGCGCCAGATCCCGTATCTCGTCGGTTTTGGCGTAGGTGCCGGGAATGTACTCCAGTCCGGTTGAGAGTCCGACTGCTCCGTCTCGCATCGCATCCGCGACCAGCTTCCGCATGCGGTCGAGTTCCTCGATACTTGGGGCTCGATTGAAGTCGCCATTCATTCCCTCACGGCGAACGGAATTATGGCCGATCAGTGTCGCGACATTGAGCGAGATGCCAGTTCTCTCAAGATTGCTCATCCATTCACCGACCTTGACCGCCGAGCTGCCGCAGTTGCCGGTGACGACGGAGGTGACGCCCATCCGCAGAAAGTTTTCAGCGGTCGGCAGACTGTTGATCCCGCCCTCAATGTGGGTGTGCACGTCGATGAACCCGGGTGCGACTATCAGGCCGCGAGCATCAATCACCTTCAGCGCGCGCTCCGGCACGATTCGTCCGATCTCTCCAATGCGACCGCCCTTGATCACGATGTCACCGACAAACCATGGATTGCCCGTGCCATCAACGATTCGCCCGCCGGAAATGACAAGATCAAAATCAGCCTGCTTTTGGGCCGTTGCGATGACAGTCGATAAGCCAACCAGCAAACAAACTATGAGCAGGATGGTTCTTGCGCGCATTTCTTCCCTTCTTCCGTTGCGTCCATTCGGCTACAGCTCTCCTGACGAGTGAGCCAGGCTAAATAGCCAGGCTAAATAGCCAGGCTAAATAGATAGACTGGCCCTTACGGATCCACAAGGGAAACGCTACAATGTCGGACGCTTGAGTTTGAATTCTGAATCGTGGACTTCACCTAAACAAATGAAACGTGACAACCTGACTAGAGAGCTTTTCGCCGAGTTTCTCGGCACCTTCGTCATGATCGCCTTTGGCGCGGGCGTAGTGGCGCAGTTTGTTCTGAGTGGCGGACAGGCGGGTAGTCAACTCGCCATCAACCTGACCTGGGGATTTGCCGTGACGCTCGCGATCTACGTCGCCGGCGGCGTATCGGGTGCGCATCTCAATCCTGCGGTGACCGTCGCGCTGGCGGTGCGCCGCGGTTTTCCCTGGAGCAAGGTCGTGCCTTACGCGATCGCACAAACTCTCGGGGCCTTTACCGCCGCGGGGGCAGTCTTGCTCGTCTACAGAGAAGCTTTCACGGCCTTCGACGGGGGGATTCGCCAAGTTCTGGGGGCGAAGGGGACTGCGGGCATCTTCGCCACCTACCCGCAGTCATATCTTTCGTCATTTGGGGGTCTGATTGATCAAGTCTTCGGGACAGCGATACTCCTCATGGTCATTCTCGCGATCACGGACGAAAGGAATGGGGCGCCGACGGGCAACGTCGCACCGCTTTTTATTGGTCTCCTGGTTTTTGCGATTGGCGCTGCATTCGGCTTCAACGCAGGTTATGCGATCAATCCGGCCCGTGACCTCGGCCCACGCCTCTTTACGGCAATTGCCGGGTGGGGCTTCGAGGTGTTTCGAGCTGGTAACAACTGGTTCTGGGTACCGATTGTCGGCCCGCTGATTGGTGGCGCGCTGGGCGCAACGGTTTACGACCTGCTGATTGGCAATCACTTTCACGGAGGCCAGGCTGAGTGACTGTCAAGATCGCAACCTGGAACGTCAACTCGATTGCGGTCCGGATTCCACATCTCATCGACTGGCTCAAGACCGCAAGACCGGATGTTGTCTGCCTGCAG
>JANNRD010000596.1:0-3849 GCA_031401095.1 Acidobacteriota bacterium | reverse complement strand
ACTGACCATTTTCTAGGACATTCAGTTCGCTACTTGCGGGGGGGCCGGTACGGTAAAGCGAGCGTTGCACTGGGAACGCTGAGCCCCTGCTCGGCATGCTTTGGGCGCGACGCGGAATGTCAAGGTATTGCCGAGCTGGGGCTCAGCGTTCCCAGGGCTACGCTCGCTGTACCGTACCGGCCCCCCCGCTAGTTGCGATCTGAAGGTCCTTGAAACTGGTCGGTCTGAGGCGGAAGCCTCGCTAGAAGTTGAGTCGCACCGCAAATTGAATCTGACGATTCGTGCCCAAGCCAACAGTCCGTTCAACCGTTCGATTGAGTATCCCGAAAGCGCCCGCCGCTGCGGCCGTATACGGCTGGTCGGGTTGAAGCTGGTTCGTTCCGGTACCGAGCACGTTCGCCAACGACGCTGGCGGGTTGGCAAAATTCGTGAGATTGAAAATGTTGAAGAACTCTGAGCGAAACTCCACATTGATTGAGTCGGTGATGGCGAACTTCTTTGCCAGGATGACATCGAACTGAAAGAAGTTTGGGCCGTGTATCTGGTTGCGAGTGAGGTTGCCAAACGCGCCCGGCTTTGGAGTAGAAAATGCTGCCGGGTTAAGGATCGAGCGGTCCTGATTGAGAAATGGGTCAACACCGGAGATCAGGTTGGGCCGCCGTACGTTGCGAGAGGCACCACCGCGCGGTGTGTTAATGACCGCTGTTCGGCCCGCTGCTGGTGAACTGAAGACGTTACCCGCTACATCTACGTAAACCACGTCCGGGCGCACGATCTGCACCGGGACTGGAAGACCGCTTCGAGCGTTGACGATCGCGCCCAATTCCCAGCCGCCAAGAAATGTTTTGCTGAGACCGTCGGCCTTCGCAAAGAACGGCAGGGCGTATATCCCGCTGACGTTGAAAGTATGACGCACGTCAAAGTTGTTGTAGCCCTCGTCGTAATCAAACTCGTCGGTGACACGGGCGTTGCTGGCTGACGTCACCGCTTCGTTCGAGCCGGCCGTGTTTCCCCAACTGCGCCCGAACGTATACTGCGCGTTGAGTGTCACACCAGTGTTGAAGCGGCGATTGAGTGTCATCTGCAAGGCATCGTAACGATCGTGGCCACCGCTTCGCTTGTAGTCAATTTCGGCATACGGATTCTGAACTGTCGGGTTCTTCCCGACGCCGTTGTCAGTGACAACCGAGAACTCGCGAATGACTATCGCGTTCTGCGTCGGGTCTGCGTTGGTCAAGACGCGAGTGATGTTGTTGGCCACGCTGCGCAGAAAGAGATTTCTTCCCTGACTGCCGACATACGCCAGTGTCAATCCCAACTTGTAGGGCAGTTGCTGCTGGACCGAGACCGTGTACGAGAAAATGCGTTCAGGCACGCGGTAGTTGGCGCGGTCGTACGCGCGGGGCTGATATTGGCGGTTGCTGGGATTACTCGTGAAGCTGGCAACGATCTGTGGAATATTGGCCGGGAATGCGTTGCTGAGGTTACTGAGGGTCGAACTGACGCGATCCGATTCGATAGGCTGGATCTGGTCTTCCAATTGTCCCGGGCCATAATTGATGCCGAAACCCGCGCGGATCACCGTCCGGCCCCCTCCAAAAAAGCCCCTGCCATTCTCAGAAGGCGACCAGGCTACAGACACACGCGGCGCAAAGTTGGTCTTCAGCGCTTTGAAGATGGTTGTGTCGGACGGCAGGATGACGCCCTTGTCGATGTCAAATACGACCTGAAGGTTCCTATCTTCACGCAACGGAGAGTAGAACTCATAACGCAGCCCATAGTTGAATGTCAGATTTGGCTTGATCTTCCACTCGTCCTGCGCGTAGCCAACGTAGAACTCTGTCTTGGCGTACCGCTGTCCGGTGGCGCCGTTGTTGAAGGGGCTGGCGGCGCTGACGTCGCCCAGATACTGCACAGACTGCGCGGTGTTCGCGAGGAAGCTGGTGAGATTAGAGTAAGTGTAGGTCGTCCCGCCCTGGCGGTCGGTATACAAGCGGATGAGACGTATTTCGCCGCCGAACTTGATGTTGTGATTACCTCGCAGCCAGTTCAGAGAATCGACCAGGCTGACCGTGTACGGAGTGTACGGCTGGCCACGGCCATTGGTGGCGCTATTGGCCCGGACCAACCCCCCAGGAATCGCGATCCCGGACGAATTCCCCTGCCCCGGGATGCCGCTGTTGGCGACGCTTCCACTAATGTTCAGCGTCACCGCTGATAGATCAATCCCGTTGACCGTCGGCGCAAAGCCAGAAGTGCGCGTATAGGCTCCGTTAAAACCGAGTTTGAACTCGTTGATCTTGTTGGCCCCAATTGTGCTCTGCCAGGCCAGGACGCCGTTCTGTGGCACTGCCTTGATGATCGCGCGGCTGCCCGTCACGTTCTGCGGCTGGTTGTTGTCGCCCTGGTCACGGAAGTAACGAATGTAAAACGAATTCTTGTCATTGAGCTTGTAGTCGAGGCGCAGCGCGCCTGAGTTTTCATTGACCGGGTTGCTCGCCTGTAGTTGGGCGATCTCGAAATCAGGACTTGTTGAGGCTCCGGGCAGGATCACCGAGCCTGCGCCCCGGAACGCTGCTGTGCAGAGCGGCTGCACTGCGATCACCGCTCGCAGGCAAGCCGAGGTGCTCGGCACCGCTTCAACGAAGTTGATGCCCGAACGCAGCCGGTAGCCCTCGAAGCTGCCGAAGAAGAAGAACTTGTCGCTCACGATCGGGCCTCCGATAGAAGCGCCAAACTGGTTCAGCTTGAGCGGTGATTTGGTCGCGCGGTCGAACCAGTTACGCGCGTCCAGTGCATCGTTGCGCAAGTACTCAAAGACCGACCCGTGGAACTTGTTCGAGCCGGACTTTGTCACCACATTGACCTGCCCGCCAGTCCCGGTGCCGTATTCGGCAGGGTAGCTGTTGGAGTCCACGCGAAACTCCTGGACGTTTTCGAGGGAGGCCTGCAGGCGAAATGGGGAAGCAATCTCTCCGTTGAGGTTGCCCGGGCTCGCGTCAATGATCCCTGTTCCTTCGACGCCGTCGTAGCGGATTGCATTTTGCTGCACCGCGCGACCCGAAAAACGAATGTCGCCAAACGTGCCCGATCCGCTGTTGAGCGCACCAGGCGCCTGCAAATAGAGCTGCGACAGCTGGCGGCCATTGAGCGGCAGTCCCTGCACTTCCTGCTGGTTAACGTTGGCGCCCATGCGCGCCGAGCTGGTATCGAGCGCGACCTCATCACCGCCGATAATGGTCACGGATTCAGTTGCACCCGCCGGCTTCAATTGGATATCCAGGCTCAATGCCTGTCCCACCACCAACTCAATGTTGGTGTAATCCGTCTTGTTGAAGCTGGATGCGGTCGCACTGATGGAATACAGGGATGGGCGCAGGTTACTGACGAGAAAGGCCCCATCCTGGTGTGACGTTACCGTGCGCAGATCACCCGTGCGCTCGTTTCTGATAGTAACAGTTGCCCCCGGAACCACCGCACCCGCCTGATCCCTGACCGTGCCGGAAATGCGACCTTGATCGGTTTGCCCGAATACGCCCACCGCCAACCCAAACAACGCGATAATCGGGATCAATAGCGGCTTGGCTAGTGAGGCTCTCGACAGGAGAGCGAGTCTCCCTTTCGTTTGTAATCTCATAAATGCTCCTCTGAATGTGGCTGCCGCGTACGGTCTCCCCCGCCCCGGCGTCCCATGCTTGCTCCAGCAACTCCCGCCACTGCGAAACCAAGGGCTAAATGAAGGCACCGGCAAATAATGGTGCTGTCGATGGCTGCAGTGTCGTTATCGGGTCACTGAAGCGACGAGACTAACCGGGAGGGCTCAAGTGCGAGGCACACCGCGTGTATTAT
>JANNRD010000595.1:0-9746 GCA_031401095.1 Acidobacteriota bacterium | reverse complement strand
ATTGCCACCGAGACCTCTGAACCGCTGGCGATGAGAATGACGTCGATCTTTCCAGCTTCAGCGTCAGAGAGCACGTACGCGCCGCGTTCCAATCCATCCGCCGCGCCGTATTTCGTTCGGTCATACACCGGCAGCTTTTGTCTGGTCAGGGCAAGTGCTGTCGGACCATGTCGGTTCTCGATGGCGACTTTCCACGCGACGGCGGTCTCGTTTGCGTCGGCTGGTCGGATGAGAGTCAGATTCGGAACAGAACGAAGGCTGGCAAGATGCTCGACCGGTTGATGGGTTGGACCATCCTCGCCTAGTCCAATGCTGTCGTGGGTATAGACGTAAATCGTCTGCAGGCCCATCATCGCGGCGAGACGTACGGGCGGACGCATGTAATCGTAAAAAACGAGGAAGGTTCCACCATACGGGATCAGCGGACGGGTCAAGGCGATTCCGTTCATGACCGACCCCATGCCGTGTTCGCGGACGCCGAAATTGAGATTCCGGCCGGTTCGATCTTCTCTCGAGAACTCAGTGTACCCCTGCAGAAAGGTGTTGTTGGACCCACGCAAATCGGCGGACCCGCCGACGATCATCGGCAGCGCCGAGGCAAGTGCGTTGAGGGTCTTTCCAGACGCCTCCCGAGTCGCCATCGGCTGTCCGGTGGGGAACTGCGGCACCTTCTCCGTCCAGCCGGCGGGGAGTTCACCGCTCGCCCAGGCGCGCCACTGTGCCGCCAGCTCAGGATACTCCTTCGCGTACGCATCGAATCGCTGACCCCAGTTCGCCTCCAGTTCGCTTCCACGCCCGACTGCCTTTCGGAAATTCTCTAATGCCTCCTGAGGTACTGTGAACGGCTCTTCATAGGGCCAGCCAAGACTCTGCTTTGTCAGTTTAACTTCTTCAACCCCGAGAGGTTCGCCGTGAGACTTATGCGTCCCTGCCTTGTTTGGACTACCGAAACCGATGACCGTTTTGGTGCGGATGATCGAGGGGCGTGGGTCGGCCTTGGCGCGGGTGATCGCAGCATCAACTGCATCGATGTCATTGCCATCTGCTACTTCCTGAACGTGCCAACCATAGGCTTCGAATCTCTGGCTGACATTCTCAGTGAATGACATGAGCGTACTGCCATCCAGCGAAATGCTGTTGTCGTCGTAGAGATAGATCAAGCGCCCCAGTTTCAGATGCCCGGCGAGTGAGGCCGTCTCCGAGGCCACACCTTCCATGAGATCGCCGTCGGAGACTACCGCGTAGACGAAATAGTCGAAGAGCTCATGGCCTGGTCGATTGAAGATGGATGCCAGGTGCTCCGCGCCGATTGCCATCCCGACGCCATTTGCGAAGCCCTGCCCAAGCGGGCCAGTTGTCGTTTCAATCGCCGCGCTGAGCTCGGACTCCGGGTGGCCGGGGGTCAATCCTCCCCACTGACGGAACTGTTTGAGTTGCTCGAGGGGGAAGTCTTCGTAGCCAGTCAGGTAGAGCAAGCTGTAGAGCAGCATCGACCCGTGGCCGGCAGAGAGCACAAAGCGGTCCCGGTTTGCCCAGCGGGGATTCTGAGGGTTGTGGCGCAGGTGGCGCGTCCACAAACTGTAGGACGCTGCAGCCATTCCCAAAGGGAGTCCAGGGTGTCCGGAATTCGCTTTTTGAACACCATCGATCGCGAGCGTGCGGATCGTATTGATCGAAAGCTCGTCGAGCTTGCTTATCTTATTGAACGGGTTGATTGGGCTGACTGAGCTCATCGGGGCCTCTCGGGGGTCTTGGCAGATTCAATTGACGTGTTCACTTTGCACCACTGGCTGCTGGTCGGCGAGCATGACGGGCAGAACCTTTTCAGCAAACAGCGACGAGTTGATAAGCACTTGAACGACGTGGTTACCAGCCTGTTGCAGGTTGAGATTGACGAAGACGGTGACATTGTCGGAGTAGCCGTCAGTCGGCACCACAAAGCTCGACGGCTGCGAGACGGCAACCGTATGCATGCGGTCTGGCGTCAGGATGCGTACTTCGCTGAGATACTCACCTTCACCACGCCAATGCGTCACAACCGCGAACTTTATCATCGTGATTGGCAGTCGCGGCACGACGATCTGATGAGTGACTCCCATGAGACTCAAATGATTGGTTGCCTCGAATCGAACGTCTTCGCAGAAAAGCGTATAAGCGAGATCGAGATTGAGTGTCTTTTGGCTGGACATGGTAAGTCGCTCCTGACGCACGCACCCGCAATTGGGGAAAAGGCCCGGGCGGGGCGCCTGCATCGGGACGATGCAGGGGGCAAATGGCGATGTCGCATGCCACTTGCCCCCGGGGCATCGCGGGCTCTAAGCGTAGGAGTGCAGTCCAGGCAACAGATAGCTGACACCCAGGTAGGTGAAGACGACGAGAAGGAAGCCAACCAGTGCGAAATAGGCGCTACGCCGGCCTGTCCAGCCGTGGGCAATCCGCGTGTGCAGGTAGCCGGCATAACAGAGCCAGGCGACCAGTGCGCCCGTCTCCTTCGCATCCCAGCCCCAATATCGGCCCCACGACTCGTTCGCCCAGACGGCGCCGGTGACGAGCAGGATCGCGAGGCCCGCGAAAGCCGCGCCGACTGTCTTGTAGATCAGGCTATCCATCTTCTCGATCGCGGGCAGACTCTCTCTGATCCGTTCCGTTCGGAAACTAAAGAGCATGATAAAGAGTGTCGCGGCAAAAGCGGTCACCAGCGAAGCTAGTTCGACGGGATTCGCCCGCGGATCGAAGACCATCGATCCCGCATTCTGACTCAGCCACGTCTGCGCGCCCTCGATCAGTTGCACCGGAGGCATTTGCGCTGCGCCCTCACCAGCAAGCCACTGGCCAACTGCGAAATTCTGACTCTGATCTGCCAGTGTGCCGACGCCGCGCATCGTCTTGATGTTATAGAAAAGCCACGCCAGGCCTGCCGCCTGCGTGATCAGCGAAGCTCGCAGAGCAAGATGTCCGATGCGACGCGCGCGATCGTTGTTGCGGTAGAGGTAGAGGAGGAACGCGACGGTCATAGCGATCAGCAAAACCATCGAAATTCCGACGAGCGCCCCGACACCTGGAACAGGAAGCGTGAGAGGTCGGACGATCATATATCCGCCGTCTCCCGGGATGATCGGGTTGAGCTGATAGCTTAGGGAAAAGGGCCTGAACGCGTTACTCAGGATGACGAAGCCCGCAAGCATGAAGAGACCGACGGCGACTCCCATTGCCTCGATCTTGACACCATCCTTGATGAGATAAAGCACCGAGATCCCGAAGCTGACGAGCGCCACGCCATAGCTCAATGAAGCCACTCCGACGTGAATGGGTCGCCAGTAGCTATCGAGAACTGGCGGGAGATTGATGAACTCATTGCCGATGAAGACCGCGAGGATCAGGACGAGAGAAACGATCGGCAGTGTCATCGCCCCCACAAAGCGGGTGTTTGGCCGGTGCGCGATGAGCAGCGTGGCAAACGCCGCGCCGAATGCAAACGCCAGTGAGAGATCGTAGAGATTCGCGAAGGGAACGTAACTAAAGAACCACCACGGATGGTATTCTCCAGTAATCTGATTCGTCATGCGAATCCAGCCTTCCCGCTCGCCAGCCCCGATCCATCGAAAGAACCAGCTTGACAGATTGAAAAAGAAACCAAGCGAGGAGACCCACAGACCGACCCCCTGCAGAAACTGGTTTGGCGCCCAAAAGTTGGTCACCAGTGCCGCTGCCGCAGTGATGTAGCAGAAGAGGCCGATGACGATCAAGGCACCATCCTCCGGAAGCACCGCGGGTCCGACCTTGCGCCGCACCGCAACCATGATCGCGGCCGCAACGAGCGGAAGAACAACCGGAAGATATGTCGGTAAACTCGGGCGCCTGATTCCGGGCTGCGCTGCAGCCGTTTGACTCATTGCCATAACATTCTCCAATCTTTCGTGACGTGAAGGAGCCTGACTGTCACCTGGCGGTCGCCAGGGTTGCTGACAGTCACGATCCAACAATCTTCGCGGCGATCCTTTTCGCGCGATCTTCAAACCCGAGGCGGTTCCGATTCGCATCGCCGCCGAGATAGGCCTTTCCGTCTTCGATTACGATCCAAAGTCGCTGATGTGAGAAAAAGAAAACTCCGATTAACATCAAACAGAGCAATGTGAAACCAACATAGACGACCTTTACGCCCGGGTCGTACTGGATCGAGAGCATATGGGCCTGGGGAACCTTCTCGAAGTCGAGAAGTGTGAAACCGTAGCCGGCAGCCTCAAGAAAGTTCGACTGCATAAATGGCGCGTTCGCCATCTTCTTCTTGAAGTTCTCGGTGAACGCCCAGGCTTCGCTACTCCCACCAGCCGATTTTGTGACCTCGAGATGAGCGGCTGGTTCCTCGTAGGTTCCTGCGCCCGGCCCAACGCTGACCTGTCGATTTGCGTCGACGGTGAAATCGGGGTTGAACTCGACGTAGCGCAGGCGTGTGCCATCCGCGAGCTGCGTCTCTCCGTTGCGCGCGATCGTCACTTCCTGCGGTGCCCCACCCGCCGCGGGTGTCGCACGGATCTTCACCTGCCGAGCGCTCCCGAGGTTCATGAACGAGGCCTGGAATAACCGATAGCCACGGTAATCAAACGGCTTGTTCATGTGAACCAGAGCCGAGACCTCATTCTTTGTTTCAAAGTCACGAATCTTGACACTGGTCAGCCAGTCGAGAGTGTTCCCGGCATCGATGCCCTTGTTTTTGTCAATCAGCTTCTGCTCGATGTCCAGTCCTTCGATTGAAAACGGGAGCTGTAGTTCCTGCTGAGCGACCGCGAACTCTGAAGTGGAACTCTCGAGGTTGAAGACCTGTTTCGACATTCGATCTGAGGTCTTTCCCGGCTCGACCCACATTCCCCCGGTATGTCCTCGGCTGGTCATAAAGCCCCCGGCAAAAATCGTCAGCAGTCCGACGTGCACGGCATATGCGCCAAGCCGGTTCCAGACGCCGCGTTCGGCGAAGATCGTCGTCCGGGACTCTTCTTCGGTGACCTTGATCCGGAACTTCTGGGCGCGGGCGGCTGACGCAGCTCGGGTGGTCAGCGTGCCGCGGTCGAGGGAAGGTGCGTCGACCTGTTGCCGAAACCGCTGCGTCATCGCGAATGTTGGAGAAGCGGTCAGCTTCTTCTTGCGGATAAAAGTCCATGCTTTCGGGAAATGGTCGATCGAAGCGAGGATGATATTGAGACTCAACAATAGCAGAAGCAGGTTGAAGTACCAGATATGATAGATGTCAAAAAAACCGAGCCGGCCATAAATCGTCTTCTCGCCGGGCGTCAGCTCCGCGAAGTACTTGGGAAAGGTCTCAAGTTCGACCTGTTGGATGAGCATTCCAATCATGCACGCAGTGATCAGAAGGACGAGGAGTGAGACCCCAAATGGAACGGCGCTCAGTAGTCCGAGAAACGCGTCGATTGCGCGGCCGATTGACCAGGGACGCGCAACGCGGCTGGAGGTTGCTCGGGGGACGGCGCCGACCGCGGATGCTCCAGTCGCCGCCTCAGTCTGGGCCTGACTCTCCGTCGCGCCCGGTGTATTGATTGCTGACATGAGAAAGCCTTCAGTATTGTCTCGAATTGCGTCGAGAAGGTCACCCACAAATAAGTTCAACAGTCTACCAGCTTGGAGATGCAAGGCGCAACTGAGCGAAATTGGGCGTAGTGTCTCAGTTTCGTCAGAGGATAGAGGAATGAACCACAGAGACACAGAGACACAGAGAAAGCACAGAGAAGAAATAGGAAGGGTGGAGGGGGTGCTGACAACCCCTCTTGTTCTTCTCTGCGCTTTCTCTGTGTCTCCGAGTCTCTGTGGTTATTGAACTTCGCCTATTGCCAAACTGACCCACTACCGGAATTGACGAGTGAGCCTCGCCCCTCGCTTGCTGTGCCAGCAGTCCTTTCCGCAGTCGCGCGTCCTCGGCTACAATCGGTGTGAGCTTGGAACGATTTACACAAAGGGCATCCAGAATGCAGCCGGAAAATCCAGAGAACACTCCATCACGCGTCTTTCGTCGCTGTCAGGGATGTGGTCAGCCGACTCCGGCGCAGTCGCCGGAGTGCGTCAGCTGTGGGGCACGGTCCCTGCCAGACTACGTCAGCAACGATCAGGTGCGGGCCGAGCAGATGTTTGCTCGAGCCTATTTTTCACGAGCGACACCAATCACCTTTGCCATTCTTGCCTTCAATCTCGCGCTCTATCTGCTGATGACTGTTGTCGCCGGGGGCGACCTTCTGGAGCAACTGGTCTTCGGTGTCGATCCGGAGACTCTCACCGCTTTTGGCGCCAAAACGAACGAGCTGCTCGAAGACGAGTGGTTTCGGTTAGTGACCCCGATCTTTATTCACGGTGGGCTGATCCACATCGCGTCGAATTCCTACGCTCTCTGGATCGTCGGCCCGCAGGTCGAGAGACTGTATGGCTCGGCGCGGTTTCTCCTGGTCTATCTTCTCTGCGGAGTTGGTGGGGTCGGCGGAAGCTATATCGGGAGCATGCTGCTTGGACGCAACCCCACGGTTCCGTCGGTTGGAGCGTCGGGGGCGATCTTCGGCCTCTTCGGAATGCTTGCAGTTTTCGGGTACAAGTACCGGGGCGAACTTCCGCAAAACTTCAGACGCGCCTTTGGCTCGAGCGTGTTTCCAGTCATCGCGATCAACCTCATTATCGGATTTTCGGTGCCGGTTATCGATAATGGAGCGCACATCGGGGGGCTGCTCTGCGGTGGGGTCCTGGCGCTGCTCATTCCCTATATCGCACCGGGTAAGGAGCGGACCACGACTGCCGGTTTGATACTGCTCGCGCTCTGTGTCCTGACAGTCGGTGTTTGTTTTGCGCGTGCTGGCCAACGGAGCTCACCGCATCTCATGCGCCGCGCATCGGTCATGGGACCGTTTCTCGAAGGGATCAACGCGGCGAAGTCAGCCATGACGCGATCGTTGCGCACTGTCGATGAGGTGGTCGAGAGACAAAAGCTGGCGGGTGAACTTGCAGATGCGGCGGACAAGCTTGATGGTGCTCGCGCCCCGGATTCAGAAGCGACCGGGATCGTGCGCAATTTCACCATTCTGCTGCGTGATCAACGGGCTGCTGTCGATGAAGACAGCCGAAGTGCGCGTGCAGCGCTGATCGACAATAATGCAGCGCGATTCGCGAGCCTCGACCAGGAACTGCGACAGTGGGTGGCCAGGGAAGGGAAGAGACTTGGGATTGTCGAGTCTTCTCAGGCGGGTCAGGCGGGTCAGGCGGGTCAGGCGGGTGGCAACGGGCGGTGATCAGGGCATTTGACGACGGGAGAGCCGCGATCTTCATTTCCGGCTGCGACGATATCCTGCTAAGGCTAGTACCTCATCCGCACCCGATCCGAGGACTGAAGCGACCTTGCCCTCGCCATCGATGAGGATTGCCGATGGTGTTCCGGGGCTGCCAAAGGCGCGACTAACCAGAAGATCGGGGTCAAACACAATGGGTGATTGCAGATTCATTTCTTCGTGAGACGTGGCATCGCCTCGCGAAATAACAACCAGTCGAGGCTCGTCGGCCGTCCGGCCCCGCTCCCACTGCTGAAGGTCCTCGAGGATCTCCTGGCAAAAGCCGCAGTTTGGACCCCAGAAGAGAACCAATGTCTTGCAGCCGCTGAAATGCACCAGATCAACCTCGTGCCCGGCGGAGTCAGGAAGGAGAATGGCTGGCGCCGGGTCGCCGATTTTTGGGGTTGAGTCAGCGGCCGCATTCTCATTCGATGTCGAAAACCACGGAGTAACCGTCTCAGACTCAATGACGTGATCGAGAAGCGCCCTGATCTGCTGATTGCCAAAGGCCATCTGGCTGCCGATTGCCCCGTGCCCGGTCACAAGTACTGCCGCGGGCGTCCACTTCGCCCGGTATTCGATTGCGACTGCACCGACTTCATCAAGAAGGACCGGCACCGCAAACTTCGACCGAATGGAGTCGATGCTGCCTTTGCTGATGACTAAAAAATTGAACCGGCGGTTCAGCTCATGTCGCCAAAGGTCAATCTCCGGAATGAGGGCTGAACAGGGGCCGCAGTCCGAAGAGAGAAAAAAGATGAGCAGCGGCTTGTCTGGCTCGATCAGCTCTTTCAAAGTGATTTGATGACCATCGAGGCCTGGGAGGTTGAAATCAGGTGCTGGCGCTCCAATCGGGAGATGTTGATTAGACATCTCTGGTGGGGAGGAGGGTGGCTGAAAGGTGTCCGAAGAGAGGAAATCCTGCAAGTCCTCCAAACGCGACGCAAGTTGGTCGTGACGCCTGACGACCTCAATCGTCAGAGCGAAGAGCGTGGCGAGCGCTGCACCGAGCACGAGAACGACGACCAGCAAGAATCGCAGCTCAAGCGGAGACAGTGCAACCATGGCCGGTGTGGGCTGGACTACGAGTGCAGCAGCAACGAACGCCAGGAGAGTGTTGCGAGCAATCGTCCGTGGGCCAACGCGGGTTGAGCCTAGTTGACCAAAGCAATTGCATTCGGGCCGATTTCCGAGGGCCAGGTTGTAGGCGATTCCTCCGCTGAAGACGAGGAAAAGGCAGAGCGCCGCGATCGAGCCGGACCATGATGTCCTCGTCCAGATGAGCGCGAGGGCGGTCATTACCTCCGAGACCGGCAGCAGCCAAATCAGCGATGGAATCCACGATTGACGGACTCCAAACTCGATCAAGGATTGACGAGCGCGGGGGCGGTTAGCAATTTTAGTCGCACCGGCGACGATCAGGATTACCGCGAGAACGACGCGCGCGATGAGAGTGGCCACTTCCATAGCTGTACATCATAACAAATCAAGGAGCTGCTGCAATTTGGGAAATTGCGCCGCTGGCAGCGTCCGGAGAACGCAATCTTCGAAATGACGCTCAGGGGCTGACCTTTTCCTGTTTGACTTTCGAAGGGGCTGCGCCTCACCCTGAGCCAGATGAGCGAGATTGAAAAACTGGAGGGCATTACCTGCCTGCTGGATGGCGCGATCGCTGTCGTCAGACTTGACCGAGAGTCAAAGGGAAACGCTCTGGACAAGGTGACGCTGGAGTCGCTCCAAAGCAAGCTTCACCAGTTGCGTCATGACGCGACCGTCCGGGTCGTGATTCTGACTGGCACTGGTCGCGATGCGTTTTCGATCGGAGCCGACCTTGAGACACTGGCTACGCTTGAAACGGGTGAGGCGCTCTTGTACGTTCGCCTCGGCGTCGAGGTCGCGACGCTCATCGAGATGCTCGGCAAGCCGGTGATCGGTGCGATCAACGGTGCGGCAATAGGTGGCGGGTGTGAGCTCGCGCTCGCCTGTCACATGAGGATCGCTGCTCCCGACGCAGGTTTCGCGGCTTCCGAGCTTGGCGTGGGGTTCGCCCCAGTCTTTGGGTTCTCGCCTCGCCTTGCCGGACTCATTGGCCGGCCACGCGCTCTTGAGCTGGTGCTGACGGGTGCGACGCTCACTGCGGTCGAGGCCGAACGGCTTGGCTTGATCAATCGAATTGTCGCGGCCGATCGCTTGATTGAGGAGGCATCCGCCATTGCCCGTGAGATAGCTCGGGGGGCGCCTTTGGCGATGAAGTATGCGCTCGAGGCGATCAATCGCGGTTACCACTTGAGTGTTGATGAAGCCCTGGAGTTGGAAGGCGACCTTTTCAGTGACTGCTTCACGACTGAGGATATGCGCGAAGGAGTGAGGGCGTTCCTTGAGAAGCGGGCGCCGGAGTTCAAGGGCCGTTAAGATGGAAAACGGCGCCGTGCG
>JANNRD010000594.1:0-3821 GCA_031401095.1 Acidobacteriota bacterium | reverse complement strand
GGGTGCATAGGACAGGTGTAGAAGCCATCTTCACCGACCGTGCCGTTGCCGGTTTGCTTGATAGCGGCCAGCTTCATGTTGCACTTCGGACACTTACCCGCAACCTTGGACTGAACATCCGGGTGCATTGGACACCCATAGAGCACAGGCTGAGGGGCAACGGTCTGCACGGGGCTCGTCTCCTGCCCCTCGCCCGTCATCGTCGCACCTGGCCCGAGTAACGCCAGAAACAGAAATACAAATCTTCGAAGCATCACACCATAATACCTCAAGAGCCAGATATTCTCAGCCACTACCGACGCTTATCTCGACGCGGCTTTGCCCGAGGATTCACGCATCCAGCGCTGCAGCTTCTCCATGTCGGTCGCGACAGTTCTTGACGCCGCAAAAAGGACGGCCGCGAGAACCAGAGAAATCACCGGAACAACATAAAAAGCACTATGCAGACCCGCAGCCCTGAACGATTCCGCCATCACCACTGCGCCCGCAGCAGCCATTGCGCTCTTCGCGAAATGATCACTCAGCATCCCAAGTATCAAGGTTCCAAAGCTCCCGCCCAGAACGTACATAGCTGCAAAGTATAAGGCCATGGCGGTCCCGCGCAAACTCGGCTCCACGACATCTTGAATCGCCGGGTAAACGGTCACGTAGTAGACATAGATGAGCATCCAACCGAGCCCCATGAGTGCGACAAAAGCCACAAGCGAGCCCTTCGGTTGTCCAAGAGCGAGGTAGACGCACGGGGTCGAAACGGCCAATGAAAGCGCAGAGAGCAGGATTCGACCGTTGGCCCGCTTGTGACTGATCCAGTCGGCCGCCCAACCACCCAAAAGGAGCCCGACGATGCCAACCGCGCCAAGCACAAACGCCGAGATGGTGTTCGCTTGCTGCAGGCTAAGCCCGTGATACCGCCCAAGGTATGCGGGCATGAAACCGTTAACGGCATACGCATTGAAGTTGTGCAAGGCCCCGGAAAGGATGATCCACCACATGGTCGGTATCCGAAGGACGCGCCAGTAGGGAGAGCCTTCACCTTCGTGGCCAACGATCTGATAGGCCTCCGCGGCCCCACGCTTTGGCTCGTGCATGCGCATTGCAAACACGGCCAGAAGCACTCCGGGCACAACTGCGATGAAGAAGGGCATGCGCCAGCCGTAAGCCTGCGCGACGCGTCCGCTGATCAAATTGCTGAGAAAAATCCCAACGGGAAGCCCAAGCATGAAGATCGAAATTGCGCGAGCTCGCTTGTGCGGGGGAAAAAGATCTCCGATCAGGGAGTTGGCGGATGGAGCACAGCTCGCCTCGCCAACACCGACGCCCAATCGAGCCAGGAACAGCGACCAATAGCTCCAGGCAAGCCCCGAAGCGGCCGTCAGCAGGCTCCAGACGGTGACACCGATGGCCAGTACCTTCGTCCGGGACCCGCGGTCCGCGAGGCGACCGAGCGGGACACCCGCAAAAGCGTAGATCAGAGTAAAGACGGTATTGAGGAACCCCATCTGGGTATCCGTCAACATCCACTCCTTGCGGATCGGCTCCGTCACCGCCGCGAGTATCTGGCGATCAAAGAAGTTGATCATGTTGATGCCGAAAAGCACCAACAATGCATACCGCGCGTGATTCCTCTGGTCCTGGCTCATCGTTCTCCTCTCGAGCCCAGTCGGCTGACACGCTCGGTCGGTGAGCGACTGTCCTCGATGATTCCCGGGATTTGGTCAGCGCCACCCGTCACTCTAATGAGGGTGGACTATCTCCGATTCTCTGGGTCGAATAGCTCCGCAGCTCTCACCAAATGCCGGTGCAGTTCGCGAGCCTCGCGATTGCTCCCTGCCGAAGGTGGGACGAAGGACGCATCCCCCGCTCGAGAAGCTCGCGGATTCTGGATGGAAGTCTCGGGAGGTAATCGAGACCAAGGCAAAGCGTTCACCCACCCGGCGCCGCACTCATCGAGATGGCCATCGTTCACTTGCCACTGAAAACGGCTTTCCTCTTCTCGAGGAAAGCGGAGACACCCTCGACAAAGTCGCTCGAGCGAAAGCAGTCCCCCTGGTTGATGGCCTCAAATTCCAATGCCTCCGCGAGAGTGCTTTGCAAACCCTGGTTGAGTCCTTCTTTGATCCGGGCGAGCGAGATCGCCGGGCCCTGCGCAAACCGTCGGGCGAATTCATCCACCGTTGCATCGAGATCTGAGAATGGGACGACACGATTGACGAGTCCGAGCCGCAGCGCTTCTTCGGCGGCGACGATATCGCCCGTTGCCATCAACTCGAACGCCTTGTGATACCCGATCTCGCGCGGCAGAAAGTAGGTACCTCCCCCATCGGGCATGAGACCGATCTTGACAAAAATCTGACTAAACAGCGCTTTGTCGGACGCGATCACCAGATCGCACGCCATCGCGATATTGCAACCGACGCCGACGGCGTGCCCGTGGACGCGCGCGATGATCGGTTTCGGCAGCGCACGCATGGCGAGGATCAATGGGTTGACGCCCTCGCGAAGCGACTGGGTCACGTCCTTCCTCGCAAACTCAACTGGACCGGATGCCTGGAGGTCTGCGCCGGCGCAAAAAGCCTCACCGGCGCCGGTCAGGACAAGGACACGCGAATCGTCACGCTCGGCATCCTTGACGGCCTGCAAAATCAACGCGATGGACTCCGGATCGATCGCGTTGCGGCGCTCGGCGCGATTGATCGTCAGGCGCTTGACGCCGTCCACAAGAGTTACAACAACCTTGTTCGCATCGGACACGGACGAACTCCCTTCAACTGAATGGTCGGTAAGCCAAGAGGAATAGCGGTGTATTGTCGCTCAGGAAACGAGCATTTACAAATCTCTTGAGTAGCGCGATCTGGCAAATCGCGCGCCTTGCGAGGAGGCCTGCTGCGATCCTGGTCGGCACCTGTCAGGCAACGCGATTTTCCAGATCACGCCACGCGGAACCATTCCCGAGACTTTCAGACGTTAGTAATTTGGGTATTGCGATGTTAGACTTCGCGATCGTTGAGAGACAATCACGCACGTGCGCAGACAGGACCGATGTTCACCAATAGACGACTGATACCCCTCTTCATTGTGGTCTTCGTCGATATTCTCGGCTTTAGTCTCATCCTTCCCCTGCTTCCCTACTACGCTTCGAGCTTCAATGCTTCACCTCAGACAATCGGCTTTCTGGTTGCCTCATACTCGGTGTTTCAGTTCTTTGGTTCGCCCGTTCTCGGTGATCTGAGTGACAGATACGGTCGGCGCCCACTCTTGCTCTACAGCCAGATTGGCTCGTGCGCCGGCTTTCTGCTCATGGGGATAGCCATTCACCTTCCAAATCCGCTCTTGTGGCTTTTTGTGGCACGCATTGTCGATGGTATTTCCGGCGGGAATCTGACGATCGCGCAGGCATATATCGGCGATGTCACCAAGCCGGAGGAACGGGCGAAGGCCTTCGGGATGATCATCGGGGTGGCATTTGGCCTTGGGTTCCTGATCGGACCGGCTCTTGGTGGGGTCTTATCCGAGTTTGGGTTTGATGTGCCAGCCTACGCCGCCGCCGGCCTGTCCCTCGGAAGCATTATCGCCACGGTGTTCCTGCTACCGGAGACGCAACACACCCGCGATCCTGAGCGAAAGACCGGATTTGCTGCCTACACGCGAGTCTTTGATTACCTTGCAATTCCTGGTTTACGGCGCCTGCTCGTGGTCTTTCTCTTCTTTGCGCTCCCCTTCTCGCTATACATCTCGATGTTCGCGCTTTATGCGGACCGACAGCTTCACTTTTCTGCCAAGCAGACCGGTTACTTTCTTGCATTTGTCGGACTGCTTGGGAT
>JANNRD010000593.1:0-3205 GCA_031401095.1 Acidobacteriota bacterium | reverse complement strand
CAAGTGCATCCCCCTGGGAACGCCGAGCCCCAGCTCGGCTCTTGCGCAGTCGACGAGCGCTGCACCAAGATGAGGACATGCTCTCAAGTGCAGTTGCTCTGATCGATTCGCAATCGGCATTGCAGTCGATTTTGGTGCAGGTTCAGACGGCCCGCGCACTCGCGCTGGACATCGAGACGATCAACTGGTGGGACCGCGCGGCCGAGAAGGTCGCGCTCATCCAGCTCGCTTTTCGTGAAGAGGCTGCAACCCGTGTAGTAATCATCGATGCGCTCGCGGGCCTCGACCTTGAACCATTGAGAAGCGTGCTTGAGTCCGCCTCCATTCCGAAGGCAATCCATAATGCAAGCTTCGATGCCGTTCGCCTTGCGCGCCACTACAACATCCAGGTCTTTCCGATCCACGATACGATGCTTGCAGCCAGACGCAGCGGCGAGCGCAGGTGGTCACTAAAGGCCCAGGTCGAGGCGCATCTCGGAATGCTGCTCGATAAACGCGAACAACGAAGCGATTGGAGCCGAAGGCCGTTGAAGGCAGAGCAGCTTAATTACGCCGCGCTCGATGCTTCGTGCACGCTTCTGCTCTACGAACACCAACTCACGCTGGGTCTCCGTGGCGAGTACGCCCTCAAGAAGCCCACCGCAGAGCCGCAGTCTCTGCTGCCGCTTGAACCGCTCGAAACGGACCTGCTCGCACACGCGACCGCGCTGCTTGGAATCGTGGTCGAATTGAGCGGGCGCTACAGTCCAGGGCAGTTGGCTGTCTCGGTCGGGTCCGACCGCGTTGGGCTTGCAGGATGGATCGTCGATCGAGCGATTGGGCGGGAGGCGGATATCGAGGAGGGCATTGCCCGCGAGGGGATCGCGCGTCTGCGTGAGGACGGGCTGATCACAATCAACGCAACGCGCCACCTTGAAGCGACTTCACTGGGAGTCGCAACGTGGAAGAAGAAGTGACCCGCGTTTACATCGCGAGTGAACGAAAGAGAAGGCTCTTCCATCGATCGACATCGATCTCCCAACAGACCATCACCTGTGGATCCTTCAAAGTAACTCCGAGTTGATCGACGACTGTCATGCCACGTGTCAGAGCTCCCTCGCATTCGATCGCGACGTGATGTTTGCTGCGCTTTGTGCAGATCGATTCATCGATCGCGATCGCCATCGCTACGGGATCGGGCAATCCAATCCCCGGATCGCCCAGCCATTGCCGATTGACGTCCAGGGCCGAGGAATTACAATCAATGGCGAAATGGGACAGCGGCGTATTGATCGCCTCGCGACAGTGGCGAATCTCTTTCTCGTCAAGATTCGCCTTGCCTCGACATAACTCCCAGCCAACCATCTCGATCGCAAGTCCTGAATCAAAGCAGATGGCTGCCGCCTCCGGATCGCACCAGATATTGTACTCCGCGGCGGGAGTGATGTTGCCAACGGTACAGGCGGCACCTCCCATGACAACGACGCGTCCAGCCTGCTCAACGATGTCGGGTGCCTTCGTCAGCGCGCGAGCCAGATTAGTCATCGGGCCAAGTGTGACAATCGTGATGCCCGGGTTCTGGCTGACGACCCTCGTGATTGCGTCGACTGCGTGCCCATCCGCGGGCGGTCTGCTCGGCGCGGGGTAGTTCATGTTCCCCATGCCATCTTCGCCGTGAAAGAAATGTGCGCGATGCGGTTGACGAACCAGCGGTCTTTCTTCACCGTCAAAAACAGGGACATCCTTTTCGCAGAGTTCGACAGTGTAGCGCGCGTTTCTGCTCGCTTGCTCAGCGCTGACGTTGCCGGCAACGATGGTGATGGCCTCGACGTCGATTTCGGGATGGCGCAAGGCCATGAGGATCGCCACCGCGTCATCAGACGCAGTGTCCGTATCGATCAGCATCTTGCGTTTCAGACCCCGGGACAATTCGTCGTTACCTCACATCGCCTTTCCGGCCCAGCCGCCTTGGTAACTCGTGACGGCGTCGTCGGTGTTCGAGTGGCACGCGTGACACCCTCAGTAACTCTGTGCTTCCGGGCACGCGAGCAGCAGATGGATGAGCCCGCGGACCTTCTTATCCTTCGTCGGCGTGTCCAGCGTGAACGGACCCTCGGTGCCGTTATCGGCCTGCTTCATGTAGCGAACCAGGGCTTGGCGTGCCACGTCGCCAAGCGGCGCCTGCACCAGCAGGGAGATCATATAATCGACCACCTGCTCTGCGGTCGCCTGCGCGCCCAATCCGCCAGTTTGCAAGACAGTATCAAGCGGAATTCCCGTGTTACCGGGTTGAGTGCTGCGGTTGGCGGCGAAGCTGGCCGCCCAGTTCATTCGCGCAAAGAGTTGTGAGGTTGTCAGCCAATCTGCGCGTCCCGGCCAGCCGAAAACATCGGGCGGGTTCAACAGCATCATCCCCATCGCACTGATCGTCGTCGGCGGCGGCGTGTCGAACCCGCCGAGGCCGCCACCGTATAAGCCGCGCGTGTCAATTACTCCCTGCAGTAACCGCACGGCGCTGACGACATGGAAGACCGGCCACTTGAGAAGTGCGTGCATTGCGTTATCCGAGTAGAACTCCTTCATGTTCAAAAACAAGTCACGCAGGATTGCTTTGATGTCGAAGTTGGTACGCTTAGCCACTTCCGCCAGGTGCGCGACGATATGCTCTTCCGGGTTCTCGTATGCGAAATGCTCAAAAAGCTTCTGACCAATCATCCGCGCTGCAAAACTGCGCTGCGGCTCCTGGTCTAGTATCAGATCCACGATGTCATCGCCGTTGAAGTTGCCGGTGGCACTGAAGACCGCCTTATCGCCGTAATCGTGCCGCTGCGATGGTAGCGAATTGTTGGCGACTACGGGCGGGATCTCGATCACCAGATTCGGATCGGTGATCGATCCGTTGTGTGGCCCCAGATCGCGGTCAATAAACTGATTCACGCCCCAGCCCGTGAAGGCACGCGCTGCCTGCTGGACATCCGGCTCGGTGTAAGCTCCCGCGTCATACGCCGCTGTCCCCATGGTGAAAATCTCGAGCAACTCGCGCGCGTAGTTTTCATTTGGGCTGCCTTTGACGTTGAGGTAATTGTCCAGCCAGATGAGCATCGCCGGGTCACGGTTATTTGCTTTGAGCAGCGCGCGGAAGTTGCCCGTCGCGGACTGGCGAAAGAGCAGGTTCTGCCAGTACATGTACTTATAACCATTGGGTTTCTGCACCTTATTGACGCCC
>JANNRD010000592.1:0-6147 GCA_031401095.1 Acidobacteriota bacterium | reverse complement strand
AACCGCGTGATCCGCCGATGGTGGGGGCGCAAGCTAAAGCTTGTACTCTGAACCTTCACATCCGTGATCCGCCGATGGTGGAGGCGCAAGCTAAAGCTTGTACTCTGAACCTTCACATCCGTGATCCGCCGATGGTGGAGGCGCAAGCTAAAGCTTGTACTCTGAACCCTCACATCCGTGATCGGCCGATGGTGGGGGCGCAAGCTAGAGCTTGTACTCTGAACCTTCACATCCGTGATCCGCCGGCTTCGGTATAGCAAGGTTCAGAGTACAGGCTTTAGCCTGCCGCCCTCCTGAAGCCGCCCGTCTCGCAACTCGAAGCGCCGCACCTTCTCAGTCGCGAGTGCGGGCAAGACCCGCTGATAAGCAAGGATGGTCACCTGGTTTCTGCGTGAGCGCTCCGCGACGACTGCGTCAAGCGCATCGATCTGCGCCCGCGCGCCCGGCGCGACGATCTCATCGATAAACAGAACCGTCGGACTGAAAACAAAGGAAAAGAGAAACAGCTGCAATCGCCACATCGCAGGATAGGCCAGATCCATTGGCTTCACCGTCCGGTCCCCGGGCAATCTAAACCGCGGATAAGCCTCCTCCGCTTCCTGCACCTGGAACCCGGACAACCTCGCGGCAAAGCGGATCTCCTCATCGATCGATGAACGAAAGAACTGCAGATAGCTCGTCTGGCCCATGTACATGACGTGTTTCGGTCTAACTGAGACCGACATTGACTGAACATCTGTCTGGTCAACCAGCACGGTGCCGCTCTGCGCTCTGCTGAGGCCAGCAATCAACTTACCCAAAGTCGATTTGCCGCTCCCATTGTCTCCGATGATGATAGCGGTCTCGCCTGCGTTCAACTGCAACGAAAGGTCGTTGAGAACCCACTCCGAGGAGGGATCATGCGTGAAGTGAAGGTCTTCGAGCTCAAGAGTGCTCATAGTTCGATTGAAGCAGCGTTCCGTCCTTGCGCGGGAAGCGATCCAACACTTCGAGCCGGTCTTCGTGTTCAAGCAGCAGTGAAAAGCGGTCTGGCGCCATCTCAAAGATGAGGTGCGAATCGTATTCGCAAAATACGACCAACTCGTTCGCCTGGCTCCTCAGTTGTTCAAGCAGCATTCTCACCCGCTCATCAGCGAGGTGAGAGGTGACATCCAGAAAACACTTGGCGGAAGCTCTACGGTTCGCAAAGAGTGCGACGCCGAGGAACTTTCTCCACCCGCCCGAGAGATGGACCACTCGCCGCGCGGCCAGGTGGGAGAGGTTCCATTGTCTGATGAACTCCTGCGGTTCAAGGTAGGCCCCTTCGGTCGAGTGTTGAGCGCCAATGACGAACTCGATCTCCTCCTCGACGTTCTCGGTGAATCCGGTGTGATCCACAAACGGCAACGGTCGGTAGACGGCGAATTCCCTTTCAAAATGACGGTTGCACTCGTCCACAATCTTCTCGGACTGCGCATCGATCTGATCGACGTTGTCTGTCAGCAGCAGATTCCAGCTCATATCGCCAGGCGGATCGCAATCAGGACGACGGCAAAGGCCAGACCCACTTTCTGTCCGGGAGTGACCCGTGTCCGCGCTCGGTTGACAGGAAACTTGTCGGGTGGGCAACCGAGCATTGAAGTATAACTGTGTCGATAGGCCGCCTCCTGAATCAATGCCATGAGCAAAGGCGGCAGGAATGTCGGCACACTGAGAATCCGGCCCGCCCTGTTCTTAACATTGATGCCACGCACCACGAGATTCTCCGAGACTTCGGCGAACCGCGCCTGAAACATCTCACCAGCCGAGAGCATGAGCAGCAATTGCGCTGTCACTCGAACATTGGCGACACGCGGTAACTCCTTCACCAACCCGTATGGATCAAAGTTGAAGCTAAAAAAGATGCCGGGTCCGACAACATAGAACACGATCAAAACGGGCAGACTGATGCTGCTGGTCGTCTCGATGATCATGGCGTAGGTGAGCGCAAAGCTGACCCGCTGAAGTATCGTCAGCACGACGCCAAAGGCAATGAGTGAGAAGATCTGCGTCGCAAGAAAGCCCCAGTTACGAAGCGCAAGCCCGACAATCACCCAGTAGCAGATCGCCACCTCCCACGGATTGATGTTGATCGACGCGTACCTTGCAACCAACTGCGAGTACGCGCAGGCAACGTAGAAGAAGAGAATCAGAATGAAAATCGTGAGATTGCGTGAATGGCGCACCGGAGGCTCATTTGTCACTGATACCTCTCAGCTTGAAGTTCGTGATGAACCGTTCCGGCAAACCTCTGAGACTGAAGAATGCGACTAGCGAGACGAGCGTCTTGTCCACTGGCTCCGATGAAAGACCCGAGATGAAGACCGACTGCAGAAGACTACGCCCGGTCCCGCGAAAGAATGCGGTTACCAGATCGGAGCCGCTTGCAGTGACACCTCCAAAAACGACTGCAGTCACCGGCGCTGAGAAGAGGGCCGCAACAAAGGCAACGGTGACACCCGAGATGAGAGTCGTCCCGAGGCTGCGGTACATGTTCCTGCGGCGCAGGAGCTCGACAGTGATCGCGATCGCGATCGATGTCAGAACATAAAACGGCAGGTAGGGTCTGCTGAAGAAGCCGAGACCACACGTCAGGACAGCGCACCAAATACCATAGCGCCAACCCAGGAGGATCGTCGCCATGACAATCCCCAGGGAATCAAGATAAACCGGCAGCTTCAACCATGAGACGAGTCCCCCAACCGTCAGGTTGAGCGCGACGAATGCCAGGACGAGTGAGGTCTTGACCGCACCAGCGCTTTCGCTATTCACGGATCAGTCTCCAGATTGGTCCGTCTCAAAGGCAAGGATGAAGCGGCCCGTTGCGGGGCGCGGTGCCTAGCCGGTCTACTAATCCAATCGCCTAATCCAGTCTCTTGATGCGAATGTTCTTGTAGCTGATAACACTCTTCGGATCATGCGCCTGCAGCGCAATCGTTCCCTTGTCCAGAATCCTCGTAAAGTCCGTCCCTGGCTTTCTATCCGCAGGCTCTTCCCAATCGACTGCGACCTTGTCGTTGACCTTGATCCTGATGTGCTTTCCTTTGACAAGAATATCGTAGCTGTACCACTCATTGTCCTTCGCGAACTGCTCCCTCACATCCTGAACCGAGTAGAGACTCCCGGACTTTCGCCAGTCGGTGTGTGTCTGGTTAACCTGGACCTCGTAGCCGTACTTCGGCCAGCCAATCGGCTGGTACTGGGTATGAATGTAGATCCCTCCATTTGAACCCGGGGTCGTCATGGCATCGATCTTAAGCTCGAAGTTGACGAAGGGCTTGTCGTCGCCAACGTAGTAGAGATGGCTGCGCTCGCCATTGCCGACAATCGCGCCGTCCTTGATTGTCCACGCGGTCTGATGCTCGTCGGCCAGCTTCCAGCCCTTAAAGCTCTTCCCATCGAAGAGTGTCTTGAACCCTCTCTCATTCTTCACCTGCGCGAAGACGAGTGAAGCCACCGCAAGTATCATGATGCTGGTGCAAAGAATCGTCTTTGATCTCATTGTTTCCATGCCTCCGTCAAAAAATGTCTGTCGTCCTCCAGGGAATCCTAACAGTAACAGGTTCCTTCTTGCGTCTACAGCCCAGACGAGGAATGATTGCAGGTCCGTTTCTGGTAATGGGTTCCTACTTCTCTCTGGAGACGTCAGAACAATGGCAAGCATGATCCCGACGCTGCTTCTTCTCCTTCACACCCTGGTCGCGCAAGCTGACCCCGGCTGGCCGCAGTTCCGCGGACCGCAGGGTACTGGCCACTCCGATGCGCGAGACCTTCCGCTCAATTGGAGTGAGGCTCAGAACATTGCCTGGAAGACTCCAATTCACGGTCGCGGCTGGTCTTCACCGGTCATCTACGGCAATCAGGTGTGGATTACCACGTCAACCGAGGATGGGCGCCAACTCTTTGCCGTCTGCCTCGATCGGCAAACGGGTCGCATCATCCGCGATCTCAAACTCTTTGACGTCGCCCAACCGCAGTACTCGCATCCTTTCAACTCGTACGCTTCGCCGACACCAGTTATCGAGAGAGGCCGTGTTTACGTTACTTTTGGCTCGGCTGGAACTGCCTGCATCGATACAACGACATTCAGGGTTCTCTGGGAGCGACGAGATATCGAGTGCAATCACTTTCGCGGCGCCGGTTCTTCACCGATTCTCTTTCGGGATTTGCTGGTCATGCATTTCGATGGCAGCGATCACCAGTTTGTCATTGCGCTCAATAAGCAGACCGGAAAGACCGTCTGGCTGACGAAGAGGTCGATCGACTTTCAGGATCTCGATGCAAAGGGAAAGCCGGCTGCGGATGGAGACCTACGCAAGGCATTCTCGACGCCGCATGTCGAGATGCTCAATGGCCGATTAGAGCTGATCAGCCTCGGCGCCAAGGCCACCTACGGTTACAACCCGCTGACGGGTCAGGAACTGTGGCGCGTCGAGGAACGCGGTCAGCATTCATCGAGTACCCGGCCAGTCATTGGTCACGGAATGATTTTCTATCCAACGGGATTCTCGGCAGGTCAGCTCTTTGCCGTGCGCATCGGCGGGAATGGACTGATCACCGATACTCACGTCGCCTGGCGTTTCAAACGGAGCGTCAGCAACAAGCCCTCGATCCTTCTCATCGATGACCTGGTGTATATGATCGGTGACGCTGGTATCGCCACTTGTCTCGAAGCGAAGACCGGAGTTACGGTTTGGCAAAAGCGGATCGTGGGCGAGTATTCCGGCTCTCCTGTTTTTGCTGACGGGCGCATTTGGTTTTTCAGCGAAGACGGAAAGACGACTGTCATTCGGGCTGGACGGCAATTCGAGCTGCTCGCGGAGAATCAGCTTGACGACGGCTTCCTCGCATCACCAGCGATCGCCGGCAAGGCTTTCTTCCTGCGGACGCGAACACATCTCTATCGGATCGAGAAGCGATGAATGATCTGGTGTGTCCAGACATTCGTTGGAGAGGAACGCTATGAACAAACGCTCGTGCCGCCGTCTTGATGGTCGCATCCTCGGTGCCGTTTTGCTGGCACTCTTGCTCTGCTCACCCAGTCTGGCTGCGCTTCAACAGCCCTCGATTACAGGACACTGGGAAGGTGCGATCACCCTCCCAAACGGTGTTTTGAACATCAGCATTGATTTCGCCGCCGCCCCGGACGGGAAGCTCTCAGCCACGATGAGCATCCCACAACAGGGCGCGAAGGATCTGCCTCTGACAAACGTCAGCCTGACCGGGACGGACGTCGGGTTCGATTTGCCAAATGTTCCGGGTGATCCGAAGTTCCGCGGCAAGCTCTTGGCAGATGGAATGAAGATGGAGGGCATCTTTTCGCAGGGCGGCGGCAACCTTCCCTGTGTGCTCGAACGCAAGGCTGATCCCGTAGTAGCCGCCAAAGACTCGCTCGGCGGATTGGATGAAGCCATCAACTTCGCGATGAAAGCCTTCGAGGTACCCGGATTGGCGATTGCAATCGTCAAGAACAAAGAGGTCGTTTACGCTAAGGGCTTTGGCTATCGCGACGTCGAGAAGCAGTCTCCAGTGACCGCAGATACGCTCTTTGCCATCGGCTCGTCCACTAAAGCATTCACTACCTTTGTTCTCGGTAGTCTGGCTGATCAGGGACGGATTGAATGGGACAAGCCGGTGCGCAACTACATTCCGTGGCTTAAGCTCTACGATCCGTCGAGCACCGAGCGATTAAGCGTGCGCGATCTGGTAACCCATCGGTCGGGGCTGCCACGTCATGATCTGGTCTGGTACAACAACTACGATGCGAGCCGCGAATCGCTTGTGCGCAAGCTCGCCTATCTCGAGCCGAGCGCTGATCTCCGCGCGAAGTGGCAATACAACAACCTCATGTTCCTGACTGCCGGCTATCTCACCGAGGTGATCACTGGCAAGAGCTGGGAAGATGCAGTGCGAGAACGCATCCTCAACCCGCTCGGAATGAAGCGAACCAACTTTTCCGTTTCCGATTCGCAGAAGGACTCTGATTTCGCACTTGGGTACGGCAAGAAGGAGGGCCGCATCGAGAGACTGCCTTTTCGCCCGATTACGAACATTGGTCCCGCGGGTTCAATCAACTCAAGCGTCAACGAGATGGCGCGCTGGGTGACTACTCACCTTAACGGTGGCAAG
>JANNRD010000591.1:0-2447 GCA_031401095.1 Acidobacteriota bacterium | reverse complement strand
CCCCTTCTCTCTTGGGGGAGATGTGAGGCAGTCGCTGAAGCTCGAGGTTGGTTGGCGGAGTAAATTTCCCGGGGGGTGTAGCGCAGTTGCGAAGGAGGGGCCATGTTCGTCCAAAAATGTCAGAATCCAGCGTGTCGATGCCAGGTCTCACACGGAACGAGAATCGACTGGTCAGGCCGTCACTTCTGTACCCACTATTGTGTCGCCGCGGCGGACACGCAGAAGGAGAAGTGCAACTGTGGTCATAAGGACTGCGAACCAAAGAAGGAGAAGTAGAGGTGACTCGTGACTTAAACCTGCGACGCGGGAAGGCGACGACTATTTTCCTGCTCGTAACGGGTCTGCTGCTGGCCTATCTGAGCTACCAGCTGGCCAGGCCATTTCTGACCGCTCTGGCCTGGTCAACGATCCTCACCGTCATTTTCGCTCCTTTGCATAACCGTGTGCGTCTCGCATTGAGGAATGAAAACCTGAGCGCGATTGTCAGCACCGGGCTTACTCTACTGATTGGAGTGCTCCCTCTGGTTCTGCTGGTGACCGCGATATCGCGTGAGGCCGGGCAGGGGTATCGACAGGTGCGAGATCAGCTCGCAAGCGGCTCTGGCGTCCCGGAGAGCGTGGGCGTCGGACCGGTCGTACGCCGCGTCAACGACTTTCTCCGAGAATGGGATGTCGATGTCGACGCGCTCGGTGGTCAGGCTACTTCCTATCTTGGCGAGGTTGTTCTGACGCTGGCGAAAGGGACGATCACGAATCTTTCGGCGTTTCTGCTCAACGTCCTCATGATAGCCTTCACGCTTTTTTTCTTCTTTCGTGACGGTCCGAGCATTCTGACTCATCTCGACCGGATCGTTCCGATCGAGTTGGCGGACGCGGGCGGAATTTTCGAGCTCATCGGTCAAGTAATTCGCGCAGCGATCTTTGGTGTTGTGGTTATGAGCCTGCTCAAGGGCTTTCTCGCAGGGCTCGCGTTTTGGGTCCTGGGGCTTCATTCACCGGCTTTATGGGGGGCTGCAGGAGCGATCGCATCGGTCGTTCCAGTGGTTGGCATTTCGCTTGTCTGGATACCTGCCGCAATTGTCCTTTTCGCCCAGGGAAGTACCATCAAAGCTCTCTTGATGGTGATCTGGGGCGTGACGGTCCTCAGCCTGATCGACAATTTTCTCTATCCGATTCTTGTTCGCAGCCGCGTCCGTCTCCACACGCTCGTGGTCTTTATAAGCGCCCTCGGGGGGCTCAGCGTCTTTGGATTTCTCGGTTTTGTCCTCGGGCCCGTGGTTGCCATCCTGACGCTGACGCTGGCGGATGTGGTGAGTCACTACTACGCTCGCCCGGAGAAGCCGAGTGCGTTACCAGCGCCCGGGCCTCAGGAGGAAGGCTCCTAGACTGGAAGGAGACCCGTACCCGTCAACGGCAATTCCGATTGTACCGGAGAGAATCCCTGCCTCCACCGAACCTCAATCCTTCCAGCTCTTCATCTGCAGATACAAAAATGTTATCTTCCGTATTCGATCTAACAATTTCGTGGCAAGTTGAGTTTTTCTGGTGAAGCGGCGATTTGTTGGCGGAGACAGGTGAGAATCAACAATGGATGAACAGGCAGTGCAGATTCGACGGCTGGCAGCGCTTCTTGATGTGAGCAAGGCCCTGGGATCGACGCTCGATCTGAGAGTTGCAGTCGAGCGGGTACTCGAGATATTGGACTCCGAGTTGGGGATGCGGCGCGGCGCGATCGCGCTGCTTGAGGACAACGGTGATCTGTCGATTCAATACGCTCACGGTATGAGCGAGGGCGAACGGAGGCAGGGACGGTACCGTCTGGATGAGGGAATAACCGGTCGTGTCGTCTCGACCGGCAAGCCCATTGTCGTGCCCCAGGTGAGCAAGGAACCACTTTTTCTTAACCGTACGCGCCGGCGAACCGCGGGGCAGGAAGAGTCCTTTCTCTGTGTTCCAATCAAGGACCGGAGAAAGACGATTGGTGCCCTGTCCTTCATCTATGCTTTCAAACAGGACCGCCAGTTCGATGATGAAGTTAAGCTCCTGACGATCATTGCCTCGATGACGGCTCAGAGTCTCCGGCTGGGGCAGATGGTTGAGCAGGAGCGTGCGCAGTTGGTGGGTGAGAACGCACTCCTCAAACGCGAACTCCAGCAAAAGTACGACTTCACCAATATCATTGGCACGAGCAAAGAGATGCGCGAGGTCTACGAGCAGGTAGCTCAGGTCGCGCCAACCGCCACAACTGCACTTATTCGAGGTGAGTCGGGGACGGGGAAGGAACTAGTCGCCCACGCGATTCACTATACGAGTCCGAGATCGAGCAAGCCATTCATCAAGGTGAACTGCGCGGCTTTGCCCGAATCGCTGATCGAATCTGAGTTGTTCGGCCATGAGAAGGGGGCCTTTACAGGTGCGGTTGCGCGCAAGCGCGGGCGTTTCGAACT
>JANNRD010000590.1:0-7590 GCA_031401095.1 Acidobacteriota bacterium | reverse complement strand
CCGAGATCGATTTGAAAGCGGCGATCGCCGCCCACGTTGCCAGGAGGGCGATGGCGACACTCGTTTTGCTGCCCAATCCGCGCCACGAACGCTTTAGCGAAGTTGAGATCACCAGTCATGGCAGGATCAGCGGTTTCACTGGCTTTCCAGACCCTCGCCTCGCGGGAAAGCGGCCTGTGCCACTCATGTTCACCGGCATCCAGATTCTTGATCCTTCCATCTTCAAGTACATCCCACGAGGGGTGTTCTCCGATTCGGTTCGCGATGTCTACCCAGCTGCGATGGCTGCGGGCGAGGCAATCGGGGCGCACGTCGCGAGCGGCGAATGGTACGAACTGAGCACATTGGAACGGTATCTCTCAGTGAGCCTCAAGTTTCTTGAACGCGAAGGACGGGGTTGGATCGCCGGTGAAGGCTGCCGGATCGATCCCGAGGCGCGGATCAAGAGGTCCGTTCTCTGGCAAAGGGTGGAGGTTGGGCGAGGCGCTGGGCTGGTTGAGTGTCTGGTTGGCGATGATGTCAGAATCCCGGCTGGGGCCCAATTTGAACGCGCGGTCATCGTTCGCGCGGATGTCGCAAGTCGAGTTGAGAGGCCGGAGAAGGCGCGCGACGGAGAGATCAGAGGTGACAACCTTGTCGTCCCTTTTTGAGGATGCTACCATCGCCACGGTACCGGGGTTTTATGACTGACTTGAGCGAAAAGCGCGTGCGTCGTTATGCCGCGCGGCACTTCTCCGTCCTGCCGCGAGCGATCCATCTCGAGGCATTGACCCCGGACGCGTCAACCCGCAAGTACTATCGGATCAGCACCGAGCAGAATCCCAAAGAGAGTCTCATCATCAGCCTCTATCCCGCGCCATTCAACCCTCAGGATAACTCCTATCTTGATGTGACGCGCCTTTTCGAAGGCGCCGGTCTGCCGGTGCCAAGGGTTGTTGCCGTCGCTGGAACTGACGGGATAATCCTTCAGGAGGACCTTGGTGATCGCAGCCTTGCGCGATGGATTGATGAGGCGCTCGAAGCAAACGACGATGCAGCCGTCGACGAGATGCTGCACCGAGCGATCGATCTCATTGCATGCATCCAAAAAATCTCACCACTCGCTGTCGAAACCGGCTCCGTTGCCGGTCGGCTCGCATTCGATACCGACAAGCTGACGTGGGAGCTCAACTACTTCTTCGATCATTTCTTTGGCAGCTTTCGGCACCACGAGTTTCGGCCCGGCGAGGCTGAAGCGATCAAGGCAGACCTTGATGAGATAGCCATTGAGCTTGCCGCCCGCCCGAGAGTTCTTTGTCATCGCGACTACCACGCCATGAATCTCATGGTGGATGGCCGCGGTGAGCTGAGGATCATCGATCACCAGGACGCGCGCATGGGGCCGGCAACTTACGACCTGGTCCCCCTGCTCGTCGAGCGTCGCCTCGAGCCCACTGATGAGAAGTGGGTCGCGAGCCACCGCGACTATTTTCTCGAAGCCCGCGCGGAGCAGGGCCTTCCACCGATCGAACATGATGAGGTTGACTACGAGTTCAATCTCATGACGATTCAACGCCAACTCAAAGCGACGGGGACCTTTTCGTATCAGACCGGAGTCGTTGGTCGTGGGGAGTACTACGAGAAATACATTGCGCCTGCGGTGTCGACGGTCCTGCGAGCGATGTGCGCACCGCGGATCAAGGAATATCCGGCGCTTCGCGCGGCGCTTGAAGCATGACATCAGCCTACTTTGTTTTCTCAATCGAGCAACGCATAGACCATCAATAAGCAATGACGCAGACATATATTTCGGACATCGGCAGCCAGCTTGGCGAAGAGATCACGATCAAGGGTTGGCTTTACAACAAGCGCTCGAGCGGGAAGCTTGGGTTTCTCGAGATTCGCGACGGATCGGGTATTGTCCAGGGCGTGGTTTCGAAGAAAGACGTCAACGAGCAGGTTTGGGAGACTTCCGAGAGTCTGACGCAGGAATCATCGATCATCGTCACCGGCGTCCCTCGGGAGCACCCGAAGCGTCCCGGCGTCTACGAGGTCGACGTCAAGAGTCTCGAGCTTGTCCAGCTTGCGGCAGAGTATCCGATCACACCCAAGGAACACGGCGTCGAGTTCCTCATGGATCACCGTCACCTGTGGCTTCGCTCACGTCGCCAGCATGCGATCCTCCGCGTCCGTCACGAGATCATTCGGGCGGTGCGGGACTTCTTTGATGATCGCGGATTCACTCTCTGTGATACACCGATCTTCACCCCCGCCGCGTGTGAGGGAACAACGACGCTCTTTGAGACCGATTATTTTGATGAGAAGGCCTATCTCACACAGTCGGGACAACTCTACAACGAAGCGACTGCTGCGGCGTTTGGCAAGGTCTACTGTTTTGGCCCGACGTTTCGCGCAGAGAAGTCAAAGACACGTCGCCATCTGACGGAGTTCTGGATGGTCGAACCCGAGGTATCGTATGCGAAGCTCGACGATATCATGGAGCTTGCCGAAAACTTCATCAGTCATATCGTTGGTCGTGTTCTGGAGAATCGCCGTGAAGAGCTCAAGCACCTCGAGCGAGATACGACTGTGCTCGAGAAGATTTCACCGCCCTTTCCGCGTCTTCAATATGATGACGCCGCCAGACTTCTTGAAAAGGGGCACGCGGAAGGGAAGCTCGAGAATCGATTTGAATGGGGAGGCGATTTCGGTGCACCGGATGAGACCTACCTTTCGAGCCAGTTTGAGAAGCCGGTCATGATTCATCGGTATCCCGCTGCGGTGAAGGCCTTTTATATGGAACCCGACCCCGAGAGACCGGAGCTGGCGTTGTGTGTCGACGTGCTGGCGCCGGAGGGTTATGGTGAGGTGATCGGCGGCGGTGAACGTGCTTCATCGCTCGAGTTACTCCTCAAGAGAATCCAGGAGCACTCATTGCCTGAGGCAGCTTTCGACTGGTATCTCGATTTGCGGAAATACGGAAGCGTTCCACATGCGGGTTTCGGAATGGGAATCGAACGTGCCGTCTCCTGGATCTGTGGGTTGGAGCATGTCCGCGAGACGATCCCCTTTCCACGCATGCTCAATCGTCTGAAGCCGTAATTGCCTCGCGTGGGATGGAGCGAACGATGGAAGGAATTGGTCCTCAGCCGCGCGCGGGTGGGGCAGAAATGCGGGAAGTAACCACTCAGATGGTGCAACTGCCTCCGAAGCATCTGCCCGCGAACGTCTGGCGCAGCGGTGCGGAGATGCAGAGTGCGCGCGAGTTTCGTCACCGGGCCGGACTCGATTATGAGACGATTGTAGAGAATGTGGTTGATACCGCCGAGCCGCGTGCTGGCATGCGAGCGCTCGATGTCGAGACGGGAACGGGTTTTATCGCGCGTCAGCTTTCGATTGGCGTTGGACCGACCGGACACGTTATCGGCGTTGACCAATCAGACGAGATGGTCGAGCAGGCGCGCCTCGGCGCTCGCTCGGCCGGGCTGACCTTGCGCTCTGACTGGAGGACTGCTTCAGCAGATCGCCTTCCTTTCGCCGATGCCGAGTTCGAGATCGTCACCTGCGGGGCTGTCTTTCACCGTCTTCCAACCGACCAGTTTCTTAGCGAAGCGCATCGAGTCCTCAAACCGGGTGGTCGGCTGATCATTGCTGATGAAGTGAAATCACCAGCCGCAGTGCCTGCCATTTGGTTGGGGGCGCTCCGCAGCTACGATCGATTCATTCGGCGTCAGCCCGTCAATCCGAACGAGCGCTTCTTTCTGGCTGAAGAAATAGTCGAGATGCTGAGTGGGGCAGGCTTCTCGCAAATCGTGGTCAAGGGCCTGCAGGCACGCAACCGCCGCGGACGGGCCTTTTCGCTGATCAAGGCGGTGAAGTAGTGGCGGTGAAGAAGCAGGTGACGATCATCGGAGTGCTCATGGATCTCGGCGCCGATCGGCGTGGCGTTGACATGGGCCCATCAGCGGTGCGCGTCGCCAATCTCAACGAACGGCTGGCGGAGCTGGGTTGTCTGGTGACCGATGCCGGGAACATTCCGGTTCGCAACCCGGAGATGCTTGCGATCGCCGACAGCCGTGTGAAGTATCTGCACGAGATTGCCACAGCCTGTCAGATTCTCGCGAATCACGTCGAACAGAGTCTCGAGGCGGGCTCCATCCCAATCATTCTCGGCGGCGATCACTCGATCGCGATCGGCAGTGTCGCGGGTCTGGCTGCGTTCCATCGCAAGAGGGAGGAGCGGGTCGGAGTAATCTGGTTCGATGCGCACGGCGACATGAACACGCCCGAGACATCCCCATCGGGGAACGTCCACGGCATGCCGTTTGCGGCGATCCTCGGTCACGGGGTCGAGGAATTGACTCATATCAGCGGCTTCGCACCCAAGGTGCAACCTGAGGATTGTGTTCTTATTGGCGCGCGCAGCGTCGACCCGGAGGAGGCTTTGGCTCTCAAGAGCTCTGGAATTCGGGTTGTCACGATGCGAGAGTTGGATGAGCGCGGGATGAGTGCGGTCATGGATGAAGCGATGTGGCTTGCCTCACGGCGAACAGCGGGCTTCCACGTGACGATGGATATGGATTTTGTCGATCCCGATTATGCTCCCGGCGTTGGGACGCCCGTGCCGGGTGGCCCGACTTATCGTGAGAGCCACCTCGCGATGGAGAAGATTGCCGATTCCGGAAAGATGCTCTCGTTTGAACTGACCGAGATCAACCCGGTGCTCGACAACGCCAATCGGACCGCGGAGCTTGGAGTACAACTCATCCTTTCGGCATTTGGCAAGAAGATCATGTAAGCCCTGTGGAAGTCGCAGTCCCGGTGGAAGAGGCGAAATCGTCACCAAATCCCAGTGATTCTTTTTCCGTCTCTTCCGTCCGTTTCCGTGCCTTCCGTTGTTTCTCCTGGAGAGTTCTGGTTGACGAAGAAGCTTAGAATCGGAGTGATTTTTGGCGGGCGTTCGGGCGAGCACGAGGTTTCGCTGCGATCGGCTGAATCGGTGATCAACGCGCTGGACCGCGAAAAGTACGATGTCGTCCCGATCGCGATCACAAAGGAAGGCCGCTGGCTCAAGTCGAGTGAAGCGACTCAACTGCTGCCGAGCGCAGTCATCGAGTCGGCTGACAAACACGTCGCGATACTGGGCGATCCAACCGATCGCGGTCTGGCTTGGATTGCCGCGCAAGGAGTTTCCGAAGCTCGTGAGTCACTCGACGTCCTCTTCCCGGTCCTGCACGGCACTTATGGCGAGGACGGCACGATCCAGGGACTCCTCGAAATGGCGGATATTCCATACGTTGGCTGCGATGTTCTCGCGTCTTCGGCAGGTATGGACAAAGTCATCATGAAACGGCTCTTTCGTGAGGCGGGCCTCCCGATCGTCGCATACACGCACTTTCTTCGGACGCAATGGGAAGCGAATCCAGTGCCGATTGCTGGCCGGATAATCGAGGAGATTGGGTTCCCATGCTTTGTCAAACCGGCCAACCTCGGCTCGTCTGTAGGCATTTCAAAGGCGCCGGATCGAGCGAGCCTCGACCAGGCGATTGAGCTTGCGGCGCGATTCGATCGCAAGATAATCGTCGAGCGCGGCGTTGACGCCCGCGAGATCGAAGTCAGTGTGCTGGGCAATAACGAGCCCCTGGCGAGCCTTCCCGGCGAGATCGTTCCGAAGACGGCTGAGTTCTACGACTACACCGCAAAGTACGTCGACGCTGGTGGAGCACGCCTGGTCATCCCGGCTGAGATTCCAGCGGAGACGACCTCAAAGTTGCAGCAGCTTGCGATTCGAGCGTTTCAGGCGATCGACGGTTCAGGGCTGGCCCGTGTCGACTTTTTCCTCGAGCGTCAAACGGATGAGATTCTCGTCAACGAGATCAATACAATGCCCGGATTTACCGCGATCAGCATGTATCCAAAGCTCTGGGAAGCAAGTGGTGTAGGCTACCCCGCCCTGGTTGATCGTTTAATCGATCTGGCCGTGGAGCGGCATAGCGAAAAGTCACGTAATGCGACGAGTTACAAATGAAAAAGGCGCATCCTACAAGGTGCGCCTTTCGCAGTTTTCGCCGGTACTCCTGGCTCAGTCTATTTTGAGAAGCACAACGACGAAGGTGAAGATGACCAGGGTTTCGATAAACGCCAGACCGAGGATCATGACGGTCTGAATGCGTCCACCGGCGCCCGGGTTGCGCGCCATTCCTTCGCAAGCCGCCGAGGCAACCTTGCCCTGGCCGAGTGCCGCCAGACCCGCCGCGATAGCAAACCCGACGCCCGCCCCGATATAACCGAGACCCTTAGACCAGTCAGCGGCCGCTGCCGCGTCCGTGCCCTGAGCGAAGGCCGGCAAAGCAGCCACGATCGTGGTGACGATTGCGAAACCCGCTCTTCTCAAAGTCAGTTTCATAAATATTCTCCTTTAAGGATACCAACGATGCCACGGTCCTATTAGTTCGACGCCAAGGTATTCATGACGTGTCCTGGGGGACCGCCAAGCTCCATACCAGCGTTTAGGGTTACTCAACCACAGCATCCGGAAGGCCTGTCAGCGCGACACGTCGTCGTCGCGTCCTGGCCTCATTTTCAATGAGCCTCTGCCACCGCTTCGTGGCCCGAGGCGTGTCCCGCCCGGTCATCCCCATGACTTTCGGAATGCTCGTCGTCGTGGTGCGAGACCTCACCGAGGTAAATCATCGAGAGCATGATGAAGATAAAAGTCTGCAAGATGCAGGTCAGCAAACCAAGAGTCATCATGAGCGATGGCACGAGCCACGGCACGAGATTGGCTATTGTTCCGCTCGCCTGCTCTTCCCCGTAAATGTTACCAAAGAGTCGCAGACTAAGACTGAGAATCCGCGCCAGATTGCTGACGATTTCGATCGGGAACATAAGCAGTGCAATCGCTGGCACCGGGCCCGCAAAGTGCTTGAGGTGGGCGATCAAGCCGTTCTCTTTGATGCCGACGTAGTTGTAGTAGAGAAAGGATGTCAACGCGAGGGCGAGAGTCACATTGAAGCTGGCGGTCGGTGCGACCATATCCGGCAGCATTCCGGTCAGATTCGAAATGAGAATCAGGATCGCAAAGGTCGCAACCACGGGGAAGTGCTTAACACCCTTTGGGCCGACGAGGTCAACAAGAAGGCTGCGGATTGCTTCGACGCCCACCTCGAATGTCTGCTGGCGGTTGGTCGGCGACTCGACCGACAGCTTGCCACGGATGATGGTCAAGACAACCACTGCAATCAAGACGACAAAGAGGAACATGACGACATGCGTCGGAATTGCCAGATTCCCGCCCGCGAGATACTGGTCATACGAGAGTCCTTGACCGGGCCAATGCGGGCCGAAAAGGCCGCCGACTGCCTTGTAGATGGTTGGCATGATCTTCGCCTGAAGGTCGAAGATCATGGGCCCCACCAGTTGGTTGACCTTTTCAACGACCCAGGGCACGTGCTCAGAGTGTCCCGCGGCGTGTCCGGCCGCCGCCCCAGTTGCGCCTGCCGCGGCTGACGCGGCACTCTGTCCGTGTTCCTGGATCAAGCTCAAAAGCATCATAAAGACGATGACCGTCGACTATCGACCAATTGACTCACGCCTTCGGTCTGAATGTCA